>JBEKZK010000824.1:0-2921 GCA_049509935.1 Xanthobacteraceae bacterium
GCCCCGGCGATCGTCGAGGGGTTCGTCGATTTCGAGCGCGAGGTCTCCGTGGTCGCCGCGCGCGGCGTCGACGGCGCCTTTGCGGCGTTCGACCTGTGCGAAAACGAACACGAAAATCACATTCTGGCGCGAACCCGGGTGCCCGCCGACGTCGCGCCGGCGACCGCGGCGCGCGCCCGCGAGATCGCCCGCCAGGTGATGGACGCGCTCGACTATGTCGGCGTGCTCGCCGTCGAAATGTTCGTCACCCGCGACGCCGGCGGCGCCGAGGCGCTCGTCGTCAACGAACTGGCGCCGCGCGTCCACAATTCCGGGCATTGGACGATCGACGGCGCGCAGACCTCGCAGTTCGAGCAGCATTTGCGCGCGATCGCCGGCTGGCCGCTCGGCGCCGCCACGCGGCGCGGCCGCATCGAAATGCGCAATCTGATCGGCGCGGAGGCGGCGCGCTGGCGCGAGATTCTCGCCGAGCCCGATCTCAGCCTGCATCTCTACGGCAAGATGGAAGCGCGCCCCGGTCGCAAGATGGGGCATTACACCCGCCTCGTCCGCGCGCCGCCGAACGAGCCCGGACAATCTCTGGACAATTAGCCGTCGTTCTGCTACTCGCGCGCATCCGAACCTTCAGGGCGCTCTCGCGGGGCCCGGGGTTTGTGTTGTCCAATTCGCCCCCAATTCCTTTGCCAGGCCGAGGCCGGCGCAAGAAACAGGATCGCCCGTGCAAGTTCTCGTTCGCGACAACAATGTCGATCAGGCCCTCAAGGCGCTCAAGAAGAAGATGCAGCGCGAGGGCATTTTCCGCGAGATGAAGCTCCGCGGACATTACGAGAAGCCGTCGGAAAAGAAGGCGCGGGAGAAGGCCGAGGCGGTCCGCCGTGCGCGCAAGCTCGCCCGCAAGCGGGCGCAGCGCGAAGGCCTGCTGCCCGGAAAGCCGAAGCCGCCGCCGCGGGTCGCCGCCGTCGCGCGCTGACGGCCCGCGAGGCTCGTTCTCGCTCGATCCATTGCCGGGCGGCCGTTTCCGGGTGCAGCTGCCGACGGCATCGGGCGCTCCGCCGGCCATTCCGCTCCCGGTCACGAGGATGCCACGGCCGACGAGCGAGCGATGAACCAGAGCCGCATCGGCACCGGGCCGGGAATGGTCGGCCACGGGCTGCTACCGGTGATCCTCGCCGGCGCGCTCGCCGGCTGCAGCTCGCTCGGCATCGGCGTCTCCGGCAGCGAGGAGCCGGAGGTCCGGCCCGTCGCCTCGCCCGCCAACATCGCATCGCTCACCGATGTGGTGGCGCGCAATCCCAACGACCCCCAGGCCTACAACATGCGCGGCACCGTGCTCGGGCAGGCGGGCCGCAATCAGGATGCGCTGGCCGATTTCAGCAAGGCCATCAGCCTCGATCCCAACTACACGCAGGCCTATGCCAACCGCGGCCTGGTGTACCGGCAGACCGGCAAGCTCGATCTGGCGATTGCCGACTACAACCGGGCGCTCGCGATCGATCCCGGCTACGCGATCGCCTATCTGGGCCGCGGCATCGTCTACCGCCAGCAGGGTCAGGCCATGCCGGCGCTGCAGGACTTCAACAAGTCGGTCTCGCTGCGCCCCGACAATGCCCAGGCCTACTACAATCGCGGCCTGCTCTATCAGGCGCAGAAGCAGCATCAGATCGCCATCGACGACTTCACCACCGCGGTCGGGCTGTCGCAGCAGCAGGCCGAGCCCCTGGTCGCACGCGCCTTGAGCTACCTGTCGATCAACGATCTGAAATCGGCGGCGAGCGATCTCGACGACGCCGTCCAGGCCGATCCGCAGAGCCTGCAGGCCTGGGTCAGCCGCGGGCTCGCCTACGAGCGGATCGGCGACAAGGAAAAGGCCGCCGGATCGTACGCCAAGGCGATCAATATCGATCAGAAGTACGAGGCGGCGCGCGCCGGCTTCGCCCGCGTCGGCGGCCGCTACGGCCAGAGCTATCAAACGTTCAACTAGGAGCATTTCCCGGAAAAGTGGACACCGGTTTTCCGAAGGAAATGCGACAAACATCGATGCCAGAGCATTCACTCAACCGTTTCGGCGAGGAACGCCTGAACGACCCCGACCACGTTGAAATCATCGAGATTGACATGATCGCCGTCGGAAAAGCGCACGAAGCGCCTCGGCGCGCGGATCAGATCGTACAGGCGTTCGCCCGAGGTGATCGGAATGACCCGGTCGCGCGCGCCGTGCAGCACGAGGACCGGCGCCGACACCCTGGCGATGCGCTGGTCGGAGCGGAACTGGTCGAGCATCAGCAGGCGCACCGGCACGAACCAGAACCTTGCGGCGGCGACATCGACCACGGACGAGAACGGCGCCTCGAGCACGAGCTTGCCGATCGTGCGCTCGGAGGCCAGCCTGACGGCGACGCCGCTGCCCAGCGAATGTCCCCACAGGGCGATGCGATCCGCCGCATAGCGCGCGCTGGCGAACGCGTAGGCCGCCTCGGCGTCGCCGGCGAGCCCTTCCTCGGTGGGGGTCCCGGTGGAGGCGGAATAGCCCCGATAGGACAGCGCCAGCAGCCCGGTGCCGTCGGCGGTGAGCGCGCGAAACCGCGGGGCACGCCACGGAACGATCTCGGCGTTGCCGTGAAAGTAGATGACGATCGCCTTGCCGGGCCGGGGCGCGACGTGCCAGGCGATGACCTTCTCGCCATCGCTGGTGTCGAGCACCACCTCCTCGGCCTCCGGCAGCCCGGCGGCCGCCGGCGACATGTGGGCGCGGTCGGGATGGTAGAGAAGCGAGCGTTGCGCCAGGTAGAGCAGCGCCACGAGGCCGGCATAGCCGGCGACCGCGAAGATCAGGACCCATTTCAGCGTGACCATGGGGGTCGTGATAGCACGGTGCCCTTAAACTGCGGATTCCCATTTGAGCCGGCCGAGTTTTCGGATGC
>JBEKZK010000825.1:0-2918 GCA_049509935.1 Xanthobacteraceae bacterium
TCTACGTCATCTCCGATCGAATCTCGGTGCTGCGCAACGGCCGTCTGGTCGGCACCGCGCCGACGGCCGAGCTTCCGCGGCTCAGGCTGATCTCGCTCATGCTCGGACGCGAGCTCACGGAGACCGTGCTCGACCGTCGCGCCGTCCACGCTCCGGCGACCGGACAGCCGGTGCTGGAGGTCGAGGGCCTCGGCCAGCGGCGCTGCATCGCGCCGTTCGACCTGTCCGTGCGGGCCGGGGAAGTGGTGGGGCTGGCCGGTCTGCTCGGATCCGGACGAACCGAGACCGCCAAGCTGATGTTCGGGGCGCTGCGGCCGGATTCCGGCAAAGTGAAGATCAGCGGCGAGCCGATCGTCATCCGCTCGCCGCGCCAGTCCATCCTGCATGGCATCGGCTTCTGCCCGGAGGATCGCAAGGCGGAGGGGCTGCTGGCCGAGCTCTCGATCCGCGAGAACATCGTGCTGGCGCTGCAGACCAAGCACGGCTGGCTGCGGCGGCTGTCGCACGAGGCGCAGAGCCGCCTCGCCGACGACATGATCCGGGCGCTGGGGATCGTGACGCCCGACGCCGAGAAGCCGGTCGGCCAACTGTCGGGCGGCAACCAGCAGAAAGTGATCCTGGCGCGCGCGCTGGTGTCCGACCCGCGCATCCTCATCCTCGACGAGCCGACCCGCGGCATCGACGTCGGCGCGCACGCGGACATCCTGGCGCTGATCCGCCGCCTCTGCGACCGCGGTCTGGGGCTGCTGGTGGCGTCCTCCGAGCTCGGCGAGATCGTGGCCGTCTGCGATCGGGTCGCGGTTCTGCGCGACCGCCACAAGGTGGGTGAGATCACCGGCGACGACGTGACCCGGGAAAACATCATCCGGACCATCGCGGGCGGATGAGCGAGGAATCACGCCGCATGGATCAACTGGATCAGCTGGATCTCCTGCGGGCGGCGACGCCGGTCCGCACCCGGCTCGCCGACCTGGCCGGTCAACGCTGGCTGTGGCCGCTGGTCGCGCTGGCGCTGATCCTGCTCGTCGACGGCGTCATTTCTCCCGGCTTCTTCTCGGTGCGGATCGTCGAAGGACGCCTGTTCGGCAGCGTCATCGATGTGCTGTACCGCGGCACGCCGACCGCGCTGGTGGCGCTGGGGATGGCGGTGGTGATCGGCACCAAGGGCATCGATCTCTCGGTAGGCGCGGTGATCGCCATCGTCGGCGCTGTGATGACCGATCTCATCCATCGCGAGATGGCAGCCCCCGCGGTGCTCGCGCTCTCGCTCGGGACCGGGGTCCTGTGCGGCCTGTGGAACGGTGTTCTCGTGGCCATCCTCGACATCCAGCCGATCATCGCCACCTTGATCCTGATGGTCGCCGGCCGCGGCATCGCGCAGATGATCGATACCGGCATGATCATCACGTTCCGCAGCGACTTCTTCTCGGCCATCAGCACCGGACAGATCATGACGGTCCCGTCGCGGATCCTGGTGGCTGTCGCCACCTTCGCGGTGCTGTGGCTGTTCCTGCGGCGCACGGCGCTCGGGTTGTTCATCGAGGCGGTGGGCGGCAATGCGGCCGCCGCCAACCTGGCGGGCGTTGAGGCGAGGGCGGTGAAGATCGGCGCCTACATGCTCTCCGGCCTGTGCTCGGGGATCGCCGGGGTCCTGATCTGCGCCGACGTGCGCGGGTCGGACGCCAACAATGCCGGCCTGTTCATCGAGCTCGACGCCATCCTGGCCGTGGTGATCGGCGGCGCATCGCTGTCGGGCGGACGATTCTACCTCGGCCTGACGGTGGTCGGCGTCCTGATCATCCAGAGCCTGACGACGTCCATCCTGGTGAGCGGCCTGCCGCCGCAGTACAACCTGGTCGTCAAGGCCATCGTGGTGCTGATCGTCCTGCTGTTGCAGGCGCGGCCGGTGCGTGAAGCCGCGTTCGGCCTGGTGGGACGGAGGAAGACGTGAGGGAACGCTACCTTCCGATCGGCGCCACGGTCACCGTCTTCGTTCTGCTCTATCTGATCGGGTCGCTGCTGTATCCGAACTTCCTGTCCACCTTGGTGCTCGGCAATCTGCTTACCGACAACGCCTTCGTCATCATCGCCGCCGTCGGCGTGACCTTCGTGATCATCTCCGGGGGCATCGACCTCTCGATCGGATCGATGATCGGCTTCATCAGCGTGGCGATGGCGTATCTCGTCAGCGTCGGTTGGCATCCGCTCGCCGCCGCCGCGGTGATGATCGGCTTCGGCATCGTTTTCGGCGCGTTCCAGGGCTTCATCATCGACTTCTGCGCCATCGAGCCGTTCATCATCACGCTGGCCGGACTGTTCCTGTTGCGCGGCATGTGCTTCATGGTGAGCCTGGATTCGGTGCCCATCCACCATCCCTTCGTCGATGCTTTCTCCGATTGGCACATCCCGCTGGGCGGCGGCGGCCGGCTGTCCGGCTCGGCGCTGGTCATGCTCGGGGTGCTCGCCGCCGGGGTCGTGATCGCGCAGTTCACGTCCTTCGGGACCAACGTCTACGCCATCGGCGGCGATCGCAACTCGGCGGCGCTGATGGGCGTGCCGATGCGGCGGACGACGGTGATGATCTATGCCCTGGGAGGCTTCTACAGCGCCCTGGGAGGCGTCATCTACGCGTTCTACACGGCATCGGGCTACCCGCTGGCGGCGGTCGGGGTCGAGCTCGATGCCATTGCTGCCGTGGTGCTCGGCGGGACGCTGCTCACCGGAGGTGTCGGCCTGGTGTTCGGGACCTTGTTCGGCGGCCTGATCCAGGGGACCATTCAGACGCTGATCTCGTTCAACGGATCGCTGACCAGCTGGTGGACCAAGATCTTCATCGGCGTGCTGCTGTTCGTCTTCATCGTGACCCAGCGCTCGATCATGCAGAGCTTCGTATTCCGGCGCGCGACCTGATCGGCACC
>JBEKZK010000826.1:0-2918 GCA_049509935.1 Xanthobacteraceae bacterium
TGTGAACGGCTGTCGGAATCCGCGCATAGACGGTGCAGTCACCCGGGCGACGCGGGGCGACCGCGCAGGCTGACGGTCGCCAGCGGGTGAGGGGTGAGGTCTGAAGCCCGCTCGCTTCTAAGCAATCAAAATTAATGCTGACTTCTGCTTGCTGGGCCTGTGGGTATGTGGGCAACGCCCCCCTTGGCGTTGTCCACATATCCACAGGCTCCGGGCGCCCGCGTGCGCGATCGCGGGCGTCGCGCCGCCTGTCGAGCGCACAATGGCGCGGTGACATCCTGCCGATCGGCAGGGCAGGCACGGCGTCGCCCTAAACGGCCAAGTCCAAACCGACGCCGTGCCCCACACGTGCCGAGCACGCATGCCGGGGCAGTATTCCACCCGTTGCGGACGTCGTCCATGCCTGGGCGAAGCCGAGCCCGAGGCGATCCCTGGCCGTCTGTTCCTGTGCGCTCGCTGCCGAGCCCAGGTGCTCGTCTGCCCGTGCTGCGACCGCGGCCAGACTTACTGTGCCGGCGGCTGTGCGCAGGAGGCCCGCCATCAGGCCCAGCGCGCTGCCAGCCGGCGCTACCAGGCGACCCGCCGCGGTCGGGTGAACCATGCGGCGCGGAGCGGTCGCTGGCGGGCCCGGCAAAAGAACGTGACGCATCAGGGTTCCCCACCGCAGCCCCCGGATGATCTCGTGTTGGTGGGCACGGCGGCTGCCGCGAGCAAACCGCCTGCGGCGTCCCGGAGTGACGTTGCAATGCGGTTGCGAGATCACCGCCCACTGTTCTGGGGTTGCCACTGGTGTGGCCGGCGCTGCCCGCCGTTTGTCCGCACCGGCTTTCTGCGCCGCCGCCGGCGGGGCTCCAGCGGCGGTCAGACGAGGAGAGCACCATGACCATCCCGGCCGAGCTCGAGGCGCAGATCCTGCGCTATTATCACGTCGAGAAATGGCGCATCGGCACCATCGCCCGCCAGCTGCGCGTGCACCATGCCACCGTGATGCGGGTGCTGGCCCAGGCCGGCCTGCCCAGAACCGGGTCGCCGGTGCGCCGCTCGCTGGTCGATCCGTACCTGCCGTTCATGCTGGAGACGCTGCAGAAGTTCCCCACGCTCACCGCCAGCCGTCTCTTCGCCATGGTGCGCGAGCGCGGCTACCGTGGTGGCCCCGAGCACTTCCGTCACCTCGTTGCCTGCCATCGCCCGCGGCGTGCGGCCGAGGCCTATCTGCGCCTGCGCAGCCTGCCGGGCGAGCAGGCGCAGGTGGACTGGGGACACTTCGGCCATCTCGTGATCGGTCGCGCCCGCCGTCCGTTGATGGCCTTCGTCATGGTGCAGAGCTGGTCGCGCCAGATCTTCCTGCAATTCTTCCTCGATGCGCGCCTGGAAAGCTTCCTGCGCGGTCACGCCGCGGCATTTGCGGCCTGGAACGGATGCGCCCGTGTTCTCCTCTACGACAATCTCAAGAGCGCGGTGCTGGAGCGTCAGGGCGATGCCATCCGCTTCCACCCGACGCTGCTGGCGTTCGCCGCGCACTATCGCTACGAGCCCCGCCCGGTGGCGGTGGCGCGCGGCAACGAAAAAGGCCGGGTCGAGCGCGCCATCAGATATGTCCGCGACAGCTTCTTTGCGGCCCGCGAATTTGTCGATGTGGACGACCTCAATGCCCAGGCCGCGGCGTGGTGCAACGGCGTGGCGGCGGACCGTCCCTGCCCCGAGCAACAAGCAAAGACGGTTCGCGAGGCATTCGCCGAGGAGGCGCCGCGGCTGCTCGCGCTGCCCGACAACCCCTATCCGCTGATCGAGCGCGTCGCCGTCAAGGTCGGCAAGACGCCCTACGTCCGCTTCGATCTCAACGACTACTCGGTGCCCCATGCCAAGGTGCAGCGCCTGCTCACCGTGCTCGCCGATCCGCACCAGGTGCGTGTCGTCGACGGTGTCGAGATCCTCGCCTGCCATCGCCGCAGCTACGACAAGGGCGCCCAGATCGAGGACGCCGCGCATGTCGCGGCCCTGGTCGCGGACAAGCGCGCCGCCCGCCGGCATCGCGGCATCGACCGCCTCGCACAAGCGGCGCCGGCAAGCCAAGCCCTGCTGCTGCGGGCCGCCGAGCGCGGCGACAATCTCGGAGCCATCACGGCCGCCCTGCTGCGGCTGCTCGACCGCTATGGGGCCGCCGAGCTCGAGGCTTCGATCGGCGCGGCGCTCGAGCGCGGCGTGCCTCACCCCAACGCCGTGCGTCTGGCGCTAGAGCGCCGCCGCGAGCAACGGCAAACGGCGCCGCCGGTCGCCGTCGATCTGCCGGCCCATGTCAGAACCCGTGACGCCCCGGTGACGCCGCATCGGCTCGAAGCCTACGACCAGCTCAAGGATCGAACAAATGAGTAACCTCGACGCTCTGTACGCGCGCGCCAAGGCGCTCAACCTGCATGGCCTGTTGGCGCACTGGACCGAAGCCGCCACCGCCGGATGGATCGAAGCGCTCGTCGATTGGGAGGAGCAGGAGCGCGGCCGCCGCAGCCTCGAGCGTCGGCTGAGCTCCGCACACATCGGCCGCTTCAAGCCGGTCTGCGACTTCGATTGGAAGTGGCCCAAGCGCGCCGATCGCCCGGCCTTCGAAGCCCTGATGGCGCTCGACTTCCTCAAGGAGGCCACCAATATCGTCCTGGTCGGTCCCAACGGCGTGGGTAAATCGACGCTCGCCCGCAACATCGCCCATCAGGCCTTGATCCACGGCCACACCGTGCTGTTCACCAGCGCCGGGCAGCTGCTCGGCGACCTCGCCGCCCTCGACAGCGATTCCGCCCTGCAGCGGCGCCTGCGCCACTATGCCCGTCCCGACCTCCTCGCCATCGACGAGGTCGGCTATCTCTCCTATTCCAACCGCCACGCCGATCTGCTGTTCGAGCTCGTCAGCCGCCGCTACGAGCACA
>JBEKZK010000827.1:0-2916 GCA_049509935.1 Xanthobacteraceae bacterium
ATCGCAGCACGCGACTGCCATCTGCATGAAGCCGCACCCGAGCGAGGGCAGGCGAAGACCATAGCGCCCCAGCGTGATCGGCCCGCGGCGGGCGACGATGACGGCAAGGTAGGTGATGCCGATTCCCAGCATCGCAGCGCCCGCCGCCAGCAGAAACGGCCGCGGCAGGCCGAGGATGGAAGCGATGCCGGCCGGGTCGGCCACGAGCAGCAGCCCGCTGACGATCGTGACCCCGAGCGAATAGGTGACCGTGCAGAACACGACGATTTCCCCGATCGCGACGGGGCGGAGGCCAAGTCCGGTATAGATCCGGTAACGCAGCGAGCCGCCAGACACCAGCGCCAAGCCGATGCTGTTGCTGAAGGCGTATGCCACGAAGGAGGCGAACAGCGTGTCCCGCACCCGCAGCCGGCGGCCCACATAGTGCACCGCCAGAAAATCGTACGCCGTCAGGACCAGGTAGCTCGCGGCGGTGAGCGTCAGCGCCGCGAGAATCTGCGTCCTCGACAGCGCTTCGAAGTGGCCGACGATGTCGATCCAGCGCGTATTCCCGAGCTCGCGGTAGAGCACGGCAATCGCCGCGACGAACATCGCAGCAGCGATCGCGACGGTCAGGCGATTGACGTTTTGTCTGGTCATCAGCGTCGATCGGATGCGAAGTCTGAGCAAAGGGACGGTCGGTTTTGCAATCTGTTGAGGTGATCAATGTCGACAAACGGCGGGGTGGCGAGGAGGTCGTCGAACATCCTCCCGCTGCGGAACAGGTCGAGCCCACCACACGGACAGGGTCGATTCGCTCCGCTGGCGGGATTTCGCAGGTTCGCGCAGGGCCGTCAACCGCGAACCAGCGAGAACCGGCGGTCCACCTCACGGCCGGGTAGCAGCCGGGAGCCTTCCCGGTTGCAAGGCAGCGTTCTCATGCCTGGCAGGCACCGCAGCCGCATCGGGCGTGCCGGCCGGATCATCGGGCCGCCGCCTGCGCAGTGGCGCGGGCCGCGCCCTTCTCGAGGTTCCTATTCCGGGCCTCCTCCTGCCAACGCACCGGACGTAGACGCGTGCGGCGCGCCGGTCTGGTCCGGCATTGGCTGAAGGCGCGGCAGGCTCGGCGGCACGCCCAGGTGCTTCGTGCCCCAGTCGCACATGGCCTCCGTGACCGGGACGAGCTCCATCCCGCCATCACTCAGCATGTAGTCCACACGCAACGGCACGCCCTCGGTGACCAGCCGGGTGATGATCCCATCGTCCTCCAGCTCGCGGAGCTGCGCCGTGAGCACTTTCTCGGAACCCGGACGCCTGCGGCGCGTTGTCATCGCGGACAGGTCCCGCCGTTTGCGATAGCCCGCATGAGCACCATCGCCGTGCCGCAGATGCATGTGCCGTGCGACAAGTGCCCGTTGCGCGGCCAGACGGCGTTGCGGGATTTTTCTCCCGACGAGCTCGAGTTCATACGTTCGTTCAAATCCGGCGAATTGACGGCCACGGCCGGGACCCGCCTTCTCGTGCAGGGCGCCAGCAGCGCCCACCTCTACACGGTCCTCACCGGATGGGCGTTCCGTTACAAGACGCTTGCGGACGGCCGCCGGCAGATCCTCAATTTTGCGCTGCCGGCCGATTTTCTCGGCCTCCAGGCCTCGTTGGGCGACGAGATGCAGCATTCCGTCGAGGCCTTGACCGACATGATTCTGTGCGTCTTTCAGCGGGAGCATCTGTGGGGGCTCTACGCCCGCCACCCGACGCTCGCCTTCGACCTCACGTGGCTCGCTGCGCGCGAGGAGCAGATGCTCGACGAGAACCTGCTCAGCGTCGGGCGACGTTCGGCGCTGGAGCGCAGCGCGTTCCTGCTGCTGCATCTCTTCGCCCGCGCCGAGCAGGTCGGCCTGACCAGGAGCAGCACGCTGAGGCTTCCGCTCACCCAGCAGCACGTCGCCGACGCCCTCGGGATGTCGCTGGTCCATACCAACAAGACCCTGAAGCGGCTGTCCGCGACCAAGGCAATGCGCTGGAAGGACCGGACGCTCGAGGTCCTGGATCGCGATGCCCTGATGCGGATCGCAGGCTACCAGACACCAGAGCAGCGTCGTCGGCCGTTCATTTGATCGGCGTCATCTCGAGCCGGCGTGCGCTGCACCGCGTCGTCCCGGGCGTCCCATGGAACCAATCATTCGACGACGCGTTGACGGCTGCGATAACGCAATGGAGGTGAACATGGGACGTGGCGTGCTGTTGTGGTTGATCGGGATTCCCATCCCGATCATCCTGCTCATCTGGTTGCTGGGCGGTCTGCACGGTTGACCGCGGGCGCGCGATGCCGGACCCCCATCCGGGGTCCGGAATCACGGTTCCCACTCGGCCATCGATCACCGGATCCGAGATCGGAGGATTGCAATGCCGCGCGGTGACAAGTCCAGCTACACTGGCAAGCAGAAGAGACAGGCCGAGCATATCGAGGAGGGCTATCGATCGCGCGGCCTGCCCGAGCGCGAAGCCGAGCGACGTGCCTGGGCAACGGTGAACAAGGAGACCGGTGGCGGCAAGAAGAGCGGCTCCGGCCGCGGCAAGGCGGAGAACCACGCGCCCTCGCGCAAGGGCGGGCGTCTCGGTGGGCGCGCCGCGGCGAACCGCCCGGCAGCCGAACGCTCCCGTTCCGCGGAGAAGGCGGCGGCCACGCGCAAGCGCCGGGTATAGCGCATGTCAGGCGATCGGCGGTGGGCTCGTTGAGCAAGACCCGTTGCTGGGTCTCCGCTTCGCGGCGCTCGCTGACGTCGACTAGCATGTTCACCGCCCCGATGACGTTCCCACTGCTGTCGGTGCGCGGAGTTGGGTACTCTGATACTGAGGCTTGGAATGGACGCCTGCTTCGGACAGCAAGCCCGCGAGCGCCATGTTACGCGTGGAGGGCCGGGCCATGTCGAGACT
>JBEKZK010000828.1:0-2915 GCA_049509935.1 Xanthobacteraceae bacterium
TCGGCTGCGCCGACAATCGTCGAGACCGATGTGGGCGCCGGCCCCGACGCCGAGGCGGCGATCGGCGCGATCACCAGCTTCATGCGGCCGGTGAACTATCTCGGCCTGCCGGGCCTCGTGGTTCCGGCCGGCTGGTCGGCCGGCGGCATGCCGATCGGCATGCAGCTGATCGGCCGGCCATTCGGCGACGAGACGCTGATCGCGCTCGGCGCCGCGTTCCAGGCGGTGACCGACCATCACCGCAAGGCGCCGCCGGATCGATGACGGGCATCGTCGACGTTCGCGACCTGCGGGTCCGCTTCAGCGGTGAGCGCACCGTGCACGCGCTCAACGGCGTCGACATCGCGGTGGACGAGGGCGAGGTGCTCGGCCTGCTCGGCGAATCCGGATCGGGCAAGAGCGTGACCCTGAAGGCGCTGCTGCGCCTGCTGCCGGCGCGGCGCAGCCGGGTCAGCGGCGCGATCCGCGTCGCCGGCCGCGACGTGATGGCGCTCGACGAGAGCGCGCTCGAGGAGCTGCGCGGCGGCATCGTGTCGATGATCTTTCAGGAGCCGATGCTGGCGCTCGACCCGGTCTATACGATCGGCGATCAGATCGCCGAGACCGTGGTGCGCCACACGGGTGCGAGCTGGGCGGACGGGCGCCGGCGCGCGCTCGACATGCTCGAGCGCGTCCGTATCCCGTCGCCGCGCCGCCGCCTCGACTCCTATCCGCACGAAATGTCGGGCGGCATGCGCCAGCGCGCGATGATCGCGCTGGCGCTGTCGTGCCGCCCGCGCCTGCTGCTCGCCGACGAGCCGACCACCGCGCTCGATGCCACCGTGCAGATCCAGATCCTGCTGCTGCTCCGCGAGTTGCAGCGCGAGCTCGGCATGGCGGTGATCTTCGTCACCCACGACATCGGCGTCGCGGTGGAGATCTGCGACCGCATCGCCGTGATGTATGCGGGCCGCATCGTCGAGACCGGGACGCTGCGCGACGTGGTGAAGAGCCCGCAGCATCCCTATACGCGCGGCCTGCTGTCCTCCACCGTGCTCGGCGCCAGGCGCGGACAGCGGCTGGAAGCCATTCCGGGAGCTCCTCCCCGGCTCGACCGGCTGCCCGATGGCTGCGCGTTCGCGCCGCGCTGCAGGCTCGCCGAGCCGATGTGCACCTCGGGCGATATTCCGACCGTCACGACGGCCCCCGGCCACAGCGCCCGCTGCCTGAAGCTTCAGGCGATCGCGGCCGCAGGCGCTTGATTTCGTCGGCGCTCCGGTTTTCCATAGGTCGCTGTCGCCGGATCGGCGCCATCGCGAAAGGATGTGCCGATGGGATATCACATAGTCGTGGAAACCGCGCAGGCAGAGCTGGTGGCGGCGGTCCGCGCCCACGTGCCGATCAGCGGTATCGCCCAGGCATGGAAGCCGGCACTGGATCAGGTATGGGCGTTCTTGCGAGCGAACAGCGGATTGCGCCCGGGGCACAACTTGTTCCTCTACCACCACCCGGAACGCCGGAACGACGCGATGGATATCGACTTCGGCGTCCAGGTCGCGAGCCCGTTCGAACCGGAGGGCAACGTCCAATGCATCAAGACGCCGGCTGGTGAGGTGGCAACAACTGTTCATGTCGGTCCATACGAGCGATTGGGCGATGCCCACAACGCGATCCACGCCTGGTGCGCTGCGAACGGTCGGAAAATCGCCAAGGCTTCGTGGGAAACCTACGGGGACTGGAACAATGATCCGGCTCTTCTGGAGACGACGATCAGATATTTGCTGGCGTGAGGGTCGGCGCTGCGATCGCGCTTCCTCGATCATCCGGGAAACGGCCTCGCGACGTGGCACGGCCGTTCCCGGATTTCGCTTCGCTCCATCCGGGCTACGGCTGTCACGCGGCCGAGCGCGTCGCCTTCCGGCCTCATCGGCTTCTCTCGTCGGCGTCGGTGGTGTCGCCGAACACCTCCTCGCGGATCACGCGCTCGGTGATCGTCGCCAGGTAGTCGACCAGGGCGGCGTTGATCTCGACGAACTCGGGCCACAGCACGCGATCGAGGAACGACCGCGGCGCCTTGACCACGATGGTGTTGCGGCGCATCCGCGGATAGCGGAACGGACGCAGGCCATAGCGGCGGCACAGCGCGATGAACAGCTGGCGCGACCACGGGTCGGCGATACTGAAACGGACCTCGTCGGCGCGCTCGGTCTTCTCCACGTCGCGCAGCCGCTGGCGGATGCGCTCGGCGGCGGCGCCCGCCGCCGAGCGCTCGCCCGGCGTGCCGGCGCCGGCGAACAGGGCTTCGATCTTGCGCAGCTTGGCGCGGAGCAGCGCTTCCTCGGACATGGGTGCCGTTGCGACGGAGGTGAACGGCAGGATCGTGGTGCGGCTGTGGCGCCGATCAGATCGGCGCCGCCGACCCGCACCACATCTCGCAGCTGCGATGCCGCGTCGCGTTGTAGAACGCGGCATCGACGCAGGCTCCGCTCCACGAGCCGGCCCGCAGACGGATGTGGTCGCCCGCGACCCAGCCCATGCAGGCCCGGGTCTTGGCGGTGAAATGGCTCCCATTGATGATGAAGGACGGCCCGTAGGCGCCACGCACCACCTCGATGACGTGGCGCTCATGGGGCAGCGCGAGCGAGTAGTGGTGGTAGTGGTGATAGTGCGCCCGCGCAGGGCGATATTCGAGGTCCGCCGACCGTGCCGGGACGGCGACCAGCAGCAGGATGGCGGCAACGATCAGGCGGCCGAGCGGAGTGTGCATGGGAGTGCCTCGATGAAACTTTCGCCACCATAGCACGGGATTGCGGGTGTCGACATTCGACTCTGCACCGATCGCCGGGAGATTCAGAACAGCTCGAGCTGCAGGTGCCGGGGCTTGTGCTGCGGCAGCGCCACGCGCTGGTGGCCCATCAGCTCGGCCTCGATGTCGG
>JBEKZK010000829.1:0-2915 GCA_049509935.1 Xanthobacteraceae bacterium
CCGCCGGGGCCCTTGGCCACCACGACGGCGAGGTGTGCGATCTCGCCGTCCGCCACCGGCAACTTGCTTCCCGTCAGCCTGCCGCCCTTGACGGTCGCCCTGATCCGCGCCGGATCCGGATTGCCCTGACCTTCCGCGAGCGCGAACGTGCCGATCCGCTCTCCCGATGCGATCTGTGGCAACCAGGCCTGCTTCTGCACATCGCTGCCGCCGAGGAGGATCGCTTCGCCCGCCAGGTAGATCGAGGAGGAGACCGGCACCGGAGCGAGTGCCGCGCCGAGCTCCTCGGCGAGCACGCACAGGCCCTCGTAGCCGAGCCCGGCGCCGCCGAATTCCTCCGGAATGGCGGCACCGAGCCAGCCCATCCGGCTGATCTCCTTCCACAGCTTCTCGTCGTAGGTGGCCTCGCCCTCCAGCACCTGGCGGGCGGCCCTTGGCGGCGAGTGCTCACGCAGGAACATGCGAGCCTGATAGCGCAGCAGCTTCAAATCGTCGGAGAAATCGAAGTTCATCGGGGGGCCTTTGAGAAAATGGATCGCATTGTCATATTGCCGGCAGGTCGGCCAAGCCATCCTAGCGCGATCACGCGGCCATGTCCCGGGACCGGGCCAAGGGAACCCAGACGCCAATGCGCACGTCTCGAGGCGATTGACGTTAGCGGGGTTGGGGGCATCCGTGGGCCAGTACGACATCACCCTCAAGCACGTCATTCGTGTGAGCGCAAAGGCGTTTCTCCGGCAGATGGGGATCGACGGCAGGGTTGTGCCGGTTCGGACCGATTTTCCCAACACAAAGGATCGACGGGTCGACTTTCTCGCGGTTCTCGAGAGGCCCGACGGGAAGAAGCATCTGTTGCACCTGGAGTTTCAAAGCACACCGGACGCGTCGATGCCATACAGGATGCTGGGATACTACTCAGACATCATGACCTGGCACGCAGAAGAACAGAAGGGCGGTCGGAACAATGATCTTGAGAGTAGTATTTTGCAAAAACTCGTCTATATTGGCTCCAGGACATGGAATTTCGACCCGGTTATTGAGCACCACAATCTCCGCTTTCGTTTCGACGTTTTCGAAGCCAACAAGCTGCCCTCGAGGACATTGCTGGATGCCGGGGATTTGGGAGATGCGGTCGTTGCCATCCTGTGCGCTGACGGGACCCAGCCGGATGTGGTAAAGGAGATTCTTCGCCGGATTAAGGACGCCGGGAAGGACGAGCAGGCAGACGCCCTGGCCCAGCTGTTGGTGCTGTCAAAGCTGCGCGGTGCACGGTCCTTGGTCGAAAGGGAATGGCAGGCCATGGGCGTAACCGTGAGCGTAGAAGACATCGCCCTCCTGAGGGAGCCGATCGACCGTGCGCGCGCAGAGGGCGAAGCGCGGGGCGAGGCGCGGGGTCAGGCGCGGGGTCAGGCGCGTGGCCAGGCGCTATCCATCGAGCGGATCCTCCAGCAGCGATTGTCCAGTCAGGTGCCTGCCGGCCTCGCAGAGCACTTGGCGACTCTTGGTCCCGAAGCGCTCGACGAGATCCTGCGGAGGAGCGTGACCGCGACGTCCGTCGATGACGCGCTCGGCAGCCACATGCCGGCCAAGGTCCCGGGCGCGAAGGGCTGACGATCGCGCCGGGAGACCACGGTCGGAGCCGACGGTTTCATGTCACATTTCAAGGCTTTTTTCGCAAGTGCCGGTTTGGGTTGACTCGACCGCCGGCGGTCTGGCACTCGGCATTCTGAACGCGAGGAGACGATGATGGTGGAATTCGCAGCGCCCGCCGCCCGGCATCGATCGGTGCCGGTCGACGTCGGCGGCGTCACCGTCGGTGGCAATGCGCCCATCGTGGTGCAGTCGATGACAAATACCGACACCGCCGACGTGCAGGGGACGGCCGCCCAGGTCGCGGCGCTCGCCCGGGCCGGCTCCGAGATGGTGCGCATCACGGTCGACCGCGACGAGGCCGCGGCCGCGGTTCCGCACATCAAGGAGCGGCTGCTGGCGATGGGCGTCGGCGTGCCGATCGTCGGCGACTTCCACTATATCGGCCACAAGCTGCTGGCCGACCATCCGGCCTGCGCCGAGGCGCTCGACAAGTACCGCATCAATCCCGGCAATGTCGGCTTCAAGGAAAAGAAGGATCGCCAGTTCAGCACGATCGTCGAGACGGCGATCAAGTACAACAAGCCGGTGCGCATCGGCGCCAACTGGGGCTCGCTCGACCAGGAGCTGCTCACGCATCTTATGGACGAGAATGCGCGCTCCGAGCGCCCGGTCGATGCCCGCGACGTCACGCGCGAGGCGATGGTGCAATCGGCGCTGCTGTCGGCTGCGCGCGCCGAGGAGATCGGCCTGCCGCGTTCCAAAATCATCATCTCCGGCAAAGTGTCTGCGGTGCAGGATCTGATCGGCGTTTACAGCGAGATCGCGCGGCGCTCCGACTATGCGCTGCATCTCGGCCTGACCGAAGCCGGCATGGGCTCGAAGGGCATCGTGGCCTCGTCGGCGGCGATGGGATTTTTGTTGCAGCAGGGGATCGGCGACACGATCCGCGTTTCGCTGACGCCGGAGCCGGGCGGCGACCGCTCGCTCGAGGTCAAGGTCGCGCGCGAGATCCTGCAGACCATGGGATTTCGCACGTTCACGCCGCAGGTGGCGGCGTGCCCCGGCTGCGGGCGCACGACCTCGACGGTGTTCCAGGAGCTGGCGCGCGAGATCGAGGATTTTCTCAGCGCCTCGATGCCGGTCTGGAAGACGCAATATCCCGGCGTCGAGGCGCTGAACGTCGCGGTGATGGGCTGCATCGTCAACGGCCCCGGCGAAAGCAAGCACGCCGACATCGGCATTTCGCTGCCCGGCACCGGCGAGCAGCCGGCGGCGCCGGTGTTCATCGACGGCGCCAAGGCGGTCACCTTGCGCGGCGCAGG
>JBEKZK010000083.1:0-10856 GCA_049509935.1 Xanthobacteraceae bacterium
CGGTTTGTTCGAGGATCGTCACCGCTCTACATGACCTGGAACCCGTCGACGGCCGGGCACGGGAATGTCCGTGCCTGAACCTCGTCTCGCCGACGCCCTCTGTCGTCGACACTGCCGGCGCGGCGCTCTGCAGCAACCCGAGGGCTGCCGATCATCGACCTCGTCGGCACCTACGACGCTGCGTTTGGCATTCGTGAAAGCCAATCGCCTCGTGCGGCGGGTGACTACTTCTTCTTCGCCGGAGCCTTCTTCTTGGCGGTGGTCTTCTTGACCGTCTTCTTCACTGCCGGCTTCGCCTTCGGTTTTGCTTTCTTCACCATTCTGCACTCCTAGCCATGAGAGATGGCGGATCAGCACACATCGCGAATCGACATGTACTGGGTTCCGATTACTACAACACAACGAGAAAAAAGCGACTCCGCTTAATAAAGTGTGGACGGCGCGGGCGCACCTGCAGCTCGCCGGTGCATCGCCGCCGCGATCGGTCGCGCGCGCGCGCGGCGCGCCGTTGCGCCGCGGCGGGATCCGGTCGTGTCCTCAGGTGTTGCGCGAAGTCCGCATGGCACAGTCGCTTCTCAATGATGTTGTTTGCTCGGCCACGGCGCCGCCACCGCGCGCCGGGCGCGCTCGTGGACGCGACGCGAACGCGCGTGCGGGTGATCGACGCGGAATTTTCGCCCGGAAAAAAAATTTGCATGACCGGCGGATTCGGTGCGCGCGACGTCGCCGAGACGCTCGCCGGGAAGCGAATCCGGATCGGTGATTCGGTGCTGCGCCGCGGCGCGAGCGAGGCTCCATGCAAGTCGCGCGGTCGGCGGCGGTGCGGATTGGAGAGCGAGCATCGCCAGTATCGCACCGGCGCGACGGCGCGCTACGGCGCTTCCCGGTCGTGGTGAACCACTTGTTGCGGCGCCTCGACCCGGGAAGCGCCGTAGATTCCCTCGTTGCGCATGTTCTCGATCGGAGAACCGGGTCGACTTCGCCGCGACAGCTGTTGAGACGTCAAATCCCGAGCTTGCGCGCGAGCAGCTCGTTCACCGCCAGCGGGTTCGCCTTGCCGCCCGAGGACTTCATCACCTGCCCGACGAACCAGCCGACCAGCGCCGGCTTGGCCCGCGCCTGCGCGACCTTGTCGGGATTGGCGGCCACGATCTCGTCGACGATCCGCTCGATCGCGGCAACGTCGGTGACCTGCTTCATGCCGCGGGCCGCGACGATCGCGCGCGGATCGCCGCCCTCGGTCCACACGATCTCGAACAGCTCCTTGGCGATCTTGCCGGAGATCGCGCCCTCGGCGATCAGATCGAGGATGGCGCCGAGCTGCGGCGCCGAGAGCGGCGAGCTCGCGACATCAAGGCCTTCCTTGTTGAGGCGGCCGGCAAGCTCGTTCATGATCCAGTTCGCCGCGTTCTTGGCGTCGCGACCCGCGGCGACCTGCTCGAAGAAGTCCGCGCTCTCGCGCTCCGCCGTGAGCACGCCGGCGTCGTATGCCGACAGTCCATAGCCGGCGATGAACCGCGCCTTCTTGTCGTCGGGCAGCTCGGGCAGCCCGGCGCGCAAATCCTCGACGTAGCGCTCGGTGAATTCGAGCGGCAGCAGGTCGGGATCGGGAAAATACCGATAGTCGTGCGCCTCCTCCTTGGTGCGCATCGGACGCGTCTCGCCTCGCGCCGCATCGAACAGGCGGGTTTCCTGCTCGACCGTGCCGCCGTCCTCGATGACGGCGACCTGGCGGCGCGCCTCGTGCTCGATCGCCTGGCCGATGAAGCGGATCGAGTTGACGTTCTTGATCTCGCAGCGGGTGCCGAGCGCGTCGCCCGGGCGGCGCACCGAGACATTGACGTCGGCGCGCAGGCTGCCCTTCTCCATGTCGCCGTCGCAGGTGCCGAGATAGCGCAGGATGGTGCGCAGCTTGCCGACATAGGCCTTGGCCTCGTCGGCCGACCGCAGGTCGGGTTTCGATACGATCTCCATCAGAGCTACTCCCGACCGGTTGAGATCGACGTACGACATCGACGGATGCTGGTCGTGCAGCAATTTTGCCGCGTCCTGCTCGAGGTGCAGGCGCTCGATGCCGACCGTCACGGTCTCGCTGTCGGCGACATCGACGATCACCTCGCCTGCGCCGACGATCGGCGACTTGTATTGGCTGATCTGGTAGCCCTGCGGAGAATCCGGATAGAAATAGTTCTTGCGGTCGAACACCGATTTCAAGTTGATCCGCGCCTTCAGCCCGAGCCCGGTGCGGACCGCCTGGCGGACGCACTCCTCGTTGATCACCGGCAGCATCCCGGGCATCGCCGCGTCGACCAGCGCCACGTGCGAGTTGGGCGCGCCGCCGAACGCGGTCGAGGCGCCGGAAAACAGCTTCGACTGCGACGTGACCTGGGCATGAACCTCCAGGCCGATCACCACCTCCCAGTCACCGGTGGCGCCCTTGATCAGCTTCGACGGTGTCGGCACGACGGCCTCCCTCAGGACTTCACTGTCGGCACGCGACGCTCAGGATTTGACGTTGAGGTTGCCGCCCGCCCCGATGAGCGCGGTGGCGATCTCGTCCCACTCCGCATCGAGCGCGACCGTGGCGGCGGGCCGGCGCGCGCGCCGGTACCAGTAGGCCGCATTGTCATGGTCGCCCTCCGCACGATGCAGGAAGGCGTGGACCCAGGCGGCGTCGCCCCCCTCCTCCGCCATCACGATGCCGTGGGCCTTGTGCCAGTCGCCCTTGGCGGCCCACCACAGGGCCTGCAGCGGCGGCGCCAGCCGGTCCGGTGGCGCCGCCGCGGCCACCGAAAGCTTGAAGTCCGCGAGCGATGCGCCGCTCATCAGGCCCACCAGGTGTGCGGCCGGAAATGGCCGGCGGCCTGCTCGACCACGTGGCCGAGCGCGAACAGGGTCTCCTCGTCGAACGGCCGGCCGATCAGCTGCAGCCCGAGCGGCAGGCCCATCGCATCGACACCGGCCGGGATCGAGATGCCCGGCAGCCCCGCCATGTTGACGGTGACGGTGAAGACGTCGTTGAGATACATCTCGACCGGATCGCCGGAGGATTTTTCTCCGATCCCGAACGCCGCCGACGGCGTCGCCGGCGTCAGCATGGCGTGGACGCCGGCGTTGAAGCAGTCCTCGAAATCCCGCTTGATCAAGGTGCGCACCTTCTGGGCGCGCAGATAGTAGGCGTCATAGTAGCCGGCCGAGAGCACATAGGTGCCGATCATCACCCGCCGTCGCACCTCCTTGCCGAAACCCGCGCCGCGGGTGGCCTCGTACATGCCGGTGACGTCGCGGCCCGGCACGCGCAGCCCGTAGCGCACCCCGTCGTAGCGCGCGAGGTTCGAGGAAGCCTCGGCGGGCGCCACGATGTAGTAGGCCGGCAACGCGTATCTGGTGTGCGGCAGCGACACGTCGACGATCTCGGCGCCCGCCGCCTCGAGCCACGCGATGCCCGTCGTCCACAGCGCCTCGATCTCTCCCGCCATGCCGTCGACGCGATACTGCCTGGGAATGCCGATGCGCAGTCCCTTGACGGAGCGGCCGACCGCCGCCGCGTAGTCGGGCACCGGACGATCGACCGAGGTCGTGTCCTTGTCGTCGTGGCCCGCCATGGAGCGCAGCAGCAGCGCGGCATCGCGCACCGAGCGCGCGAACGGGCCGGCCTGGTCGAGCGAGGACGCGAACGCGACGATGCCCCAGCGCGAGCAGCGGCCGTAGGTCGGCTTGAGCCCGACGATGCCGGAGAGCGCCGCCGGCTGGCGAATCGAGCCGCCGGTGTCGGTGCCGGTCGCGCCCGGCGCCAGGAATGCCGCGACGGCGGCGGCCGAGCCGCCCGAGGAGCCGCCCGGCACCAGATCGCTGTTGGACCCGGCGCGCCGCCACGGCGACACCACCGGGCCGAAATACGAGGTCTCGTTCGACGAGCCCATGGCGAACTCGTCGAGATTGGTCTTGCCCAGCATCACGGCGCCGTCGCGCCACAGCTGGGCGGTGACGGTCGACTCGTAGGTCGGCGCGAAATCGCCGAGGATGTGACTGCCCGCGGTGGTCCTGACGCCCGCCGTGCAGAACAGGTCCTTGACGGCGATCGGGATGCCCTCGAGCGGTCCCGCCTGGCCGCGCGCGATGCGGGCGTCGGCGGCGCGCGCCATGTCGCGCGCGCGGTCGGGCGTCTCGGTGAGAAAGGCATTGAGCGCGCGCGCCCGCGCGATCGCCTCGAGATGCGCGTCGGCGAGCTCGACCGCGGAAAAGTCCTTGCGGGCGAGACCGGCACGCGCGTCCGCGATGGTCAGCGTGGTGAGGTCGGTCACTGTTCTATTCGACCACCTTCGGCACCAGGAAATAGTGATCCTCGGTCGCCGGCGCATTGCTCAGGATCGCGTCGGGATCGCCGCCGTCGGTGACCACATCGGCGCGCTTCTTCATGGTCATCGGAATGACCGAGGTCATCGGCTCGACGCCGGCGACGTCCACCTCCGAGAGCTGCTCGACGAACGCCAGGATGGCGTTGAGCTCGCCCTGCAGATGCTCGACCTCGTCATCGGCGACCGCGATGCGGGCGAGATGCGCGATGCGGCGCACGGTCGATGCGTCAACCGCCATGAAGACCTCTGTCGAAACGGCGCCGGCGGAGCCCGCCGACACGCGCCCTATAGCAGAGCGGCGATTTGCCGGGCAACAACCGCAGCTAGCCACCAACACGTTCTACCGGACCTACGCGGCCGCCGTCCTGCCGCAGTGACGTGCGGCGTGGGCGTCATTGACTTGCGACCGCGATCGGAATAAACTTTCAATTGCGTTGCAGTGCATGTGAACCGGACTTGGTTGCAACGCGCTGGTCTGATGCGCCGCCGGTCAAAGGCCAGGACTCATCGGGGGGAGTTTCGGGTCATGACGGCGGGTCGAGCGTGTGCGCCGGCCGGCAGCGCCGTTGCTGTTGTCGAGGCGCCAATCACAATCGTCCACTCCCGATCGTTGCCGCCTGCACATTCCAAGAACGTCAGGTTCGGTGTACACGGGAGGACATCATGACAGCCGCAGCTATGCCGACCCAGCAATCGAGCATCTGGTGGCTATTCCTGCTGCAGGGCATCGCTGGGATCGCTCTCGGTCTGCTGCTCATCACCAATCCGGGCGCGACGCTCATCGTGCTAATGACGTTCCTGGGCTTCTACTGGCTCATCGAAGGAATACTGTCCCTGGTCCACGTCTTCGTGGACCGGTCTGTCCCGTGGATCTGGTCGCTGCTCATCGGAATTGTCGGCATCGCGGCCGGGATCCTCGTGCTCCGGCACCCGCTTCTCGCCGCCCTCACGGTGCCGACCGTGCTCGTCATCATCCTCGGGGTGCAGGGCCTGGTCATGGGCGTGCTGGAGATCATCGGCGGGTTCAGCGGCGGCGGCATCGGCTCGTTCATCCTCGGCGTGATCAACGTGCTGATCGGGCTGCTCCTGCTCGGCTCGCCGGTGGCGGCGGCCGTGGCGGTACCCCTGGTGTTCGGCATCCTGCTGCTGGTCGAGGGCGTCGGGCTCGTCGTCTGGGCGTTTCGCGTCCGCGCTTAGTGCGGTGGTGCACCCTGATCCGTCGCAAGCCGATGAGCGCTCGCAGGTTCCTGGCCCTCGCGGCATTGCTCGCCGTCCCGACAGGCCTGCTCGGCGGCTGCGGTGAAGACGGCGTGCTCTCGCGGTTCATGCTGACGCCGGACCGCATCATCATCGAGCGCCGGCCCGACCCCGTCTACGATCAGCTCTTTCCGTATTACGTCGAATTGTGCGCGACAAGCCGCTTCCGTTCGAAGCTGAAGGGCGAAGGCGGGATCGCGGGCCACGCCGTCATGTACATCAAAGGCGCGTGCAAGAACGAGCAGGCATCGTTCCCCCAGCTCCGCAGGTGCCGGGTGGCGGCAACCGACCTCGCTGATCCCGAGCACGGTGCCGGGATCAGCGTCGGCCGATGGTTCAGGAACGTCAACTGGGTGGCGGTGCCGGGGTACAAGCTCTTCTACCAGGGCAACCTCGAGATCGGCGAGCGTCTGACCGAGGCCCATTTCAACGCCACCGTCCGTCGTGCCATCGACAGCGGCGTCTACCAGGGCGTCGAGCTCCATGACAACCCGGCCTCGGGCGCCGGAGCCAGCCTCGAGGATTTCGTTGCCAAGGAGGGGATCGGCACCGACCTCGCGCTGCAATTCGCGCGCTCGGCCTTCTGCGCGCGCCTGCCGGTGACGGCGCCCATGCTGGACGAGGTGATTGCCTTCCTCAACGACAAGAACCGCGAGTATGCGGAGGGCGAGGCGAACTACAACTGGAGCGTCTGGGCCGACAACTGCGCCCATACGCTGCGCAACGCGCTGGCGGCCGCCAATATCTGGTCTCCTCTCTCGGTCCGGACAACAAAGATTCTGCAGATATTCAATCTGGCGGTACCGGCGAACGAGTTCGTCAATCTGGCCGAGCTCGGCACAGTTGGCGATCTCGAGGACTACCAGACAATACAGCTGGACGATCCTCGGCGCGACGCGCTCCACGAGTTCGATTGGCTCCCCACCCGTCACGGCGCGCTGCTGAAGACGTTGCCGGTTCACGAGCCGAACGACCTCTACGACACGTCCTTTCGACTGTTCACGCTGCAGTCTCCGTTCCGCATGGGCAAGACGGAGCACGCGGTGGAATTGCTCTCCGACAACAGGTTCGTCGAGCTTGCCGCCAACCTCCGTCATTTTCGCGACCGCTACGACGCGATCCTCGCACGCCGCGACGAGCGGCATGACGCCCTTGCAAGCGTCCGCGGCACGCCGTACCGCCGGGTCGAGCGGCTATACTACGACTATGTCACGACGCAGCGCGCCGAGGTCGACTCCATGCTGAAGCGGATGCCCTCGCTCCCGTAGCCTGCTCTCCGTTCGGCCCCATTCGGCCTACGGGGACGCGGCCGGATCCTGCCGCGGTTTGCCGAACAGGTCGGCGATCCACCGCGCGTACGGATGGCATTCGCACAGTGTCAGCACGGCGATGACGATGGGAACGCCCATGAAGGCTCCGGAGATGCCCCACAGGAAGGTCCAGAAGAACACCGCAAGGAGGACCACGAACGGCGAGATCGCCAGAGCGCTGCCCGCGAACCGCGGCTCCAGGTAGCTTCCTACCACGAACTGGATGACATTCAGGAAGGCGAAGACGATAAGCGTCATTTGCAGCGACTTGAACTCGGCCATGGCGACCAGCGTCGGAAAGACCGTCGCGATCAGCGGACCGATGAACGGGATGTAGTTGAGCGCGAACGCGATGACGCCCCACTCGATGGCGAGCGGCAACCCCACAAGCCAGGCGAACGCCGAAACCAGCACGCCCGTCAGGACGCTCATGACGGTCCGCACCAGCATGTACTGTCGAAACTTGACGGCCGTCCTTGCGCCGCCGACGAGCACGACCTCGCCAAGACGCCCGTGTTGCCAGGCCCGCAGCTTGCGGCCGGCGCTGTCCACCTCCAGCAGTCCAAGCAGGACGTACACGAACACGACGACCGAGAAGCTGATGGCGGTGTTGAGCCGTGACGTGATCTCTCCAACGAATCTGATGAGATGGGAGGCGTCGACGTAGTCGGCCCACAGCCCGGCGACCGCGACCCCGTGCCCTTCGAGCCACCGCGCGGACGCGCCGTAGAGAGCCTGAAGGTGCGCGGCATCGCCGATGATGAAGCCGCCGACGCGGCCGGCTCCCCAGGCGATCAGCAACGAGAAAGCAACCAATACAAGGATCGTCGCCGCCATGGTCAGCGCGAGCGCAACGAGCTGCGGCACGCCCGACTGCAGCCATCTCTGCAGCGGCCACACGATGGCAATGACGAACAGCGCGAAGGCAAGCGGCGCGAACACGGATTCCGCCAGCCAGAGCGCTCCCATGGCCAAGAGAAGCGCGCACAGGCCGAGCATCGGCGCGGCAGCGCTGCCCATTTCCGATCGGGGAGACGGGTTGGGGGCGATCACGACGACCGAGACTTTCGAATGGGGCCAAGGTCGGACGGCGAAGACTACACGATCTTCGGCGAAGGACCAATACGCCCGTCGGTCCCGGCTCAGCGAAATAAGCCGCTGCCTCGACGACTGCTTGCCGTCGCTGTCTCGCAGGCGAACTCCATGCTGCCGAGGATGTCCTGGTTCTGGATGTTGCCGGCCACCCGGCAATTGAAGATGTCGCCGGTTCCGATGATCACTTCGGCCGGAGCGCGCGAGTCGATACCGGACAGCAGCACCGCCGCCGGGTACTGTCCCACGGCGCTCGCCGCCACCAATGTCCGGACCGGGCGCGGTCACGTCTTCAAGAACAATGCGATCACGCCGGAGGTCCTTCTCGCCTCGGCCTGTCTGCCGACCATTTTTCGGGCCATCGAGATCGACGGCGAATCGTACTGGGACGGAGGGTTTGCCGGCAATCCAACAATTACGCCGCTGATCCGCGAGTGCAAATCTCACGACACCATTCTCGTGCCCATCAACCCCATCGAGCGCGGTCGCGTGCCACGCACCGCGTCCGACATTCTGAACCGGCTCAACGAGGTGTCCTTCAATGCCGTCGCCTTGAAAGAGGTGCGCATGATCGCCGTGCTCCGGCAGGTCGCGGACCCGGGCCACGCCGAGGGCGCGCAGTGGGCCGGCATGCGCATCCACCTCGTCAGAAACGAGATCATGAACGAGCTCGGCGCCTCGTCGAAGCTCAACGCCGAATGGGGGTTCCTGTCGTATCTGCGCGACGAGGGGCGAAAGTCCGCGCAGGCCTTTATCGAGACCCATGCAATGGACCTCGGACGCCGATCGACCATGGATCTGGATGTCCTGCTGGAAGGGGTCTGAGCATGGGAATCCTCGGCATCGTCGTCGCGCTCGGCCTCCTGATCGCTCGCTTACCGCGGGTGGAGCATCCTTCTGCTGGCGCCCGCCGCCGCGATCCTCGCGGCGCTGACCGCCGGCGAGCCGCTGCTCGCCCACTGGACGGAGACCTTCATGCGCAGCGCCGCGCGCTTTGTCATGCAGTTCTTCCCGATCTTTCTGCTCGGCGCGCTGTTCGGCAAGCTGATGGAGGACAGCGGCTCGGTGTCGACGATCGCAAGCTTCATGACCGAGCAGCTTGGCGCCCGGCGCGCGGTGCTGGCGGTGGTGCTCGCCGGCGCGCTCGTCACCTATGGCGGCGTCAGCCTGTTCGTCGCCTTTTTCGTGCTCGCGCCCATGGCGCATGCGCTGTTTCGCGCGGCGGCGATCCCGACGCGTCTGATGCCGGCGGCGATCATGCTCGGCGCCTCCACGTTCACCATGTCGGCACTGCCCGGAACGCCGGCGATCCAGAACGCGATTCCGATGCCGTTCTTCGCCACCACGCCGTTTGCGGCGCCCGGACTGGGAATCATCGCCTCGGCCATCATGCTGGGTTTCGGCCTGTGGTGGCTGTCGCGGGCCGAAGCCAAGGCTCGCGCTGCCGGCGAAGGCTACGGCGGGGACGCAGCCTCGACGCAGGACAGCGGGCCCGCGGAGCACGCGGCGGCGGATCTCGTCGTGCGCGAACGCGCGACGACGTCCGCCGCCTTCGACCCGGCCGAGATCGCCCACAGCGGTCACAGCCCGGTGGGGCCGCCGATCGCTCTCGCGATGCTGCCTCTCATCGTCGTGATCGGTGTCAACCTTGTGATGTCGCTCGTGATCCTTCCCCGTCTCGACGCCGCCTATCTGGCCGAGGAGGCCTGGGGCGCGACCTCGCTCTCCGCGGTCGGCGGCGTCTGGGCCGTCGTCACGGCGCTCGCCGCCGCGATCGCGGTGCTCGTCGCCATCAATTTCCGCCGCCTGCCGTCGCTGCGCGCCTCGATGGATGCCGGCGTCAATGCCTCCGCCCTCCCCGTTCTGAGTGTCGCCAGTCTGGTCGGCTTCGGCTCGGTCATCGCGCTCGCGGCGGTGATCGGGCTGGGCACGGCGTTCGGATCATTTTAGGCGGCGGCATCAGGCCGCCATCTTGCCGATCTCCGGCTCCGGAATGACCGAGGTCATCGGCTCGACGCCGGCCACGTCCACCTCGGAGAGCTGCTCGACGCGCGCCCTATAGCAGAGCCGCGTCTTGCCCGGCAACCTGTCCGCTACCGCCCGAGCGCCGTGATCGACGCGATGGCGCCGTAGCCGATCAGCAGCAGCAGGGCCAGCAAGGCGCCGATCAGCACCGGCACCGCGTCGTGCCGGCGCAGGCCGCCGGCGGACGGCTTGCGCCGGCGCGCCGCCGGCAGCAGGAAGACGCCGGTGCCTTCCGCCGCGATGATCGCGTCGCGCGCCTGCTCGATGTCGGCGATGTCGCGGGCGAGCTGATCGGAGGCGACCGCAAATGGGCTGCCCGACGACCTGACGATCGGTTGCGCGACGGGAGCAACCGGCGCGGCCAACGGCGCCGCGGGAGCGGCAGCGGCCTTGACCGGCTGGGCGGCGAATTCCCGCGCCGCATTGAGGCCGCTCGCCTCGGCCCAGCTGTTGACCCACTCGAAATCCTCGCCGGGCCGCATCGCCGGGCCGCTTCGCTTGTGTGCCATGATCGTTTCGAGTCCGTGGGCGCGCCGGCACGATAGGTCGGATGGCCGGCACGGGCGACGTTAGTCGAATGTTAACGTTACTCCAGCGTGTCCGAAAGCCTGCCGCCAGGGTGGCCCTCGCGACCCGCGACACTCCACCCGACGCGAAAATTGGGCTATGGACCCCGATGGTCGCTCCGATCCTCCCGCTGGTCGAAGCCGCCGCGCACCTGCCCGGGCGTGGCGCGCTGATCGGCCTCGATCTCGGCACCAAGACCATCGGCGTCGCCTGCTCGGACCCCGACCGGCGGATCGCCACCGGGGTC
>JBEKZK010000830.1:0-2911 GCA_049509935.1 Xanthobacteraceae bacterium
GTTTTGCCCGCCGGTGATGCGGGTTGGCCTCGGTTTGTGCTTGGCTCGATTCGCCACGATGTGCTCTCCTCCTGCCGCGGTCGGGCCGAGTCTACAGGCTCGGGCGGCATGACGGGAATGTCCGTCGGGCGGGGCGAGGCGACATGGCGGGCGAGGCCGTTCTCGACACCGAGGAAGCGCGCGGGGCGCGGCGGCTGATCGGGCAGGCCGGCACCATCCTGACCGGGCTGCACGGCGACATGCCGGAGAGCTTCGCGGCGCAGCTGTTTGCCCGGGCGGCGCCCGAGGATCTGGTGCGCTACGAGCCGCGCGAGCTTGCCGCGCTCGCCGAGGACGCCTGGCGGTTCCTCAGGGAGCGCCGGCCGGGCGCGCCGGCCGTGCGGCTCGATTCGCGCGCCGGCCCGATCGGGGCGGACCGCATCAAGGCGGTCTCCATCGTCGAGATCGTCAACGACGACATGCCGTTCCTGCTCGACTCGGTGATGGGCGAGCTGACCGAGCAGGGGCTCGAGATTCGCCTCGTCGCCCATCCGATCTTCTCCATCGAGCGTGATCCTCTGGGCACCCTCGTCGGGTTCCACGGCGAAGGCCCGGCAATCGGCGCCGCCCGGCGCGAAAGCTTCATCCACATCCACGTCGAGCGCATCGACGACGCGGTGCGCCGCGACGAGATCGTGCAGGGCCTGGAGCCGACGCTCGCCGACATCCGGGTCGCGGTCGAGGATTGGCGCCCCATGCTGACCCGCGTCGGCGAGGTCGTCGCCGACCTGCGCGACAGCCCGCCCCAGCTCCAGGTGGACGAGATCGCCGAGGCCGTGCAGTTCCTCGAATGGCTGCTCGCCAACAACTTCACCTTCCTGGGAGTCCGCGAGTACCGCTATGCCACGGCCACCCGCGAGATCGAGCCGCAGTTCGCGACCGGGCTCGGTCTCCTGCGCGCGCCCGACGCCCGGATCCTGCGGCGCGGCAGCGAGCTCGTCTCGATGACGCCGGAGATCATGGCGTTTCTTGCCGAGCCCAGAATGCTGGTCATCAGCAAGGCGAACATCCGCTCGCGGGTGCATCGCCGCATCTACATGGACTATGTCGGCATCAAGCGCTTCGACCCCGCGGCCGGTCTCGTCGGCGAGCTGCGCATCGTCGGCCTGTTCACCTCGACGGTCTATACCCGATCGACCCGCAGCATCCCGTACCTGCGGCGCAAGGTGGACGCGGTGATGCGGCGCGCCGAGTTCGATCCGGACAGTCATTCCGGCAAGGCCATGGTCAACGTGCTGGAAACCTATCCGCGCGACGAGCTGTTCCAGCTCGACGAGGAGACGCTGTACCGCTTCGCCCTGGAGGTGCTCTATCTCGACGAGCGCCCGCGGGTGCGCGTGCTGGCACGGCGCGATCGCTTCGACCGCTTCGTCTCGGTGCTCGTCTTCGTGCCGCGCGAGCGCTACGACTCCAGCATCCGCATCGCCATCGGCGGCTATCTGGCCGGCGTCTACGAAGGACGCGTGTCGGCGTTCTTCCCGTTCTTTCCCGAAGGCCCGCTGGTTCGCGTCCATTTCATCATCGGCCGCTCGGCGGGCGAGACCCCGAACCCGTCGCGCGCCGAGCTGGAGGATGCCGTCAGCACCATCGTGCGCACCTGGACCGACGGCCTCGCCGAGGCGCTGGCGCTGGTCCACGATCCGGTCAGGGCGCAGGCGCTGCTGCGGCGCTACCGCGAGGCCTTCCCGCTGGCCTACCGCGACGCCTACCTGCCGCCGCTCGCGGTCGGCGACATCCGGATGCTCGAAGGCCTGTCGCCGATGCGTCCGCTCGGCGTCGAGTTCTACGGCCGGCGCGGAGAGAGGTCCTCCGCCGGGCTCAAGGTGTGGAGCCGGGAGCGGCCGATCGCGCTGTCGGAGCGTGTGCCGATCCTGGAGAACATGGGCTTCAAGGTCGTCGACGAGCGCACCTACCGGATCGAGCCGAGCCTCGGAGAGATGCCCGAGGTCTGGCTGCACGACATGATGCTCGAGCGCGCCGACCGCGGCGCGGTCGACCTCGAGGCGCTGCGGAATCGCCTCGAGGCCTGCTTCATGGCGGTGATCCGCGGCCGTGCCGAGAACGACGGCTACAACGCCCTGGTGCTCGCCGGTGGGCTGCAGTGGCGCGACATCGCGCTGATCCGCGCCATCTCGCGCTACCTGCGTCAGATCCGGGTCGCCTATTCGCAGGACTACATGTGGGCGACGTTGCGCCGGCATCCGGCGATCGCGGCGCAGCTCGTGCAGCTGTTCCACACCCGCTTCGACCCGCGGCTCGACGCCGCCGAGGCCGAGCGCGTCCAGCGCGAAGCCGGTGTCGTGGCGGAGATCGAGACCGCCCTGCAGGCGGTCGACAGCCTCGACGAGGACCGCATCCTGCGCCGCTTCGTCAATGCGATCGCGGCGGCGGTGCGCACCAACTTCTATCAGGTGGATCCGGGCGGCCAGCCCAAGCCGACCATCGCGATCAAGCTCGAGAGCGCCAGGATCGACGGCCTGCCGCTGCCGCACCCGCTGTACGAGATCTTCGTCTACTCGCCGCGGGTGGAAGGCGTGCACATGCGGTTCGGCAAGGTGGCGCGCGGCGGCCTGCGCTGGTCGGACCGGCCGCAGGATTTCCGCACCGAGGTGCTCGGGCTCGCCAAGGCGCAGCAGGTCAAGAACGCCGTCATCGTTCCGGTCGGCGCCAAGGGCGGGTTCATTCCCAAGCAGCTGCCGGCGAGCGGCGCGCGCGACGCCATCCAGTCGGAAGGCACCGCCGCCTACGTGCTGTTCGTCTCCAGCCTGCTCGACATCACCGACAATCTCGGGCCCGAAGGTCTGACCCCGCCGGCGAACGTGCTGCGCCACGACGGCGACGATCCCTATCTGGTGGTCGCCGCCGACAAGGG
>JBEKZK010000831.1:0-2910 GCA_049509935.1 Xanthobacteraceae bacterium
CGTAGCAACAAGCACGGCCGGACTCCCTCTCCCCATCGGGGAGAGGGAGGACGCCGAGCTCGTTGAGCTGATGCCGGCTCAATGTCCGACCGAGCTCCAATCAAATATTTCTATCGCTGCGTCCCGGAGGACACCGTGCAGTCTGTCGCGTTCGCCATTCCGAACGACACCGTGGTGACGACGACCGCCAGCGATGCGATCAGCACGGTGAGCGCGATCACGTGGGTCAGCGCGTTGGAGCGACGGCGCTCGTCGCGTACGAGGCCTTCGGGATAGATGAAGCCTGCCTGATCGATCAATATCTTGTTGCGCATCTGGGTCCTCGCGTGAAATCTCGTTGCCGTGTTGCCCGCGCATGTCCGGCTGAGCCGACTTTCCCAAGGCTGACGCCGCGAGCATGCGCTGCTCATGGCGGTGTATGCGCCGCGATACCGACACCGGGCCGGCCGAACCTGGGCGAGCAGGTCGACATATCGAGGCCATTTCAAGATTCGGGTTAACCGGGGGTTAACTGACCCCGGTCGTCTCCGGCTGCCACGCCATGGTGATGTGACCGGGCTGCTCGGCGACCCGCCGCAGCCACCGGCGGATGGCCGGGAAGGTCGACAGATCGTAGTCGTTTTCGTGCGCGCAGTGGGTATAGGCGTAGAGCGCGATATCCGCGATGGTATAACGGTCGGCGGCGAAGAACCGGTGGCTCTCCAGGTGCTTTTCCATGACGCCGAGCGCCTGGTAGCCCCTTTCCATCCAGTCCTCCAGGGAGTGCCACTGGAGCTCGCGGCCGCCTTTGACCATGGTGAGCCAGAACCGCGCGGCGCCGAGATTGGGCTCCAGGCTGTGCTGCTCGAAGAACATCCACTGCAGCGCCTCGGCGCGGTCGAGCCGGGTCTCGGTGGCGAGCGGCGTTCCCCCTGCGATGTACCACAGGATGGCATTCGATTCCGGCAGGTAGCGGCCCGGTGCCACCTCGAGCAGCGGCACGCGGCCGTTCGGATTCTTGGCGAGGAATTCCGGCGTGCGGCTCTCGCCGCGGAGCAGATCGATCTCGATCAGGCGGTACGGGATGTGGAGCTGGGCGAGCGCCAGCCGGACCTTGTAGCAGTTGCCCGAGCGCTGCATCGAATAGAGTGTGTACATCGGGTCTCCCGCGACTCTCGAAGGTGCCGTCTCATGGCCGACCAATATGTCTGCGTCGCGACATGACGATCAATCGATCCCGCGCGCCCCATTGTCGCGGAGCCGCCGCATCAGACAGATCGACTGCCCGCCGTGGTCGAGCCGAACGTTAAGCCCCTCGAGGATCAACGCCACACACGTATCGTTGATCCCGGCGCGATTGATTCTAGTTGATCGCGGGCAGGACCGAAAGCGTCAACGCGGCAACGATGCCGATTTGGTGCGATGCAGCAGATGGGCGATCGGCGCTCGGCTACCGAAGGGCGGCCAGATGACGTCCGATGCGATCCGCGTTGGCCATGATGGTCAGCGTCGGGTGCTTCGACGGCAGGGATGGAAACGCGGCGGCGCCCACGATGTGGATCCCGGGCGCCGCGTGCAGCTCGCCATGGCGCGTGGTGCCGTGCGGGCGCTGCAGGCCCATGCCGAACGGTCCCGCATAGTGCACGTCCGTTCCCGGCGCCGCGAGCGTCGTTCCGGGCAGCGTCCAGGCGCCCCGCCGTCGCCAGATCCGCCGCAGACGCTGCGTGACCCGGCCGCGCTTGTCCGCCAGCCCGGCATCGAACCCGCCGCGGACGACCACGGTCGAGCGGTTGCCCTGGCGCTCCCAGGCGAGCCGGTTGTCGCTGCAGTCGCCGGGAAAGAACGCGGTGGCGACCATGAGTGCCGGCGCCAGCGCCGACATCACCTCCATGCCGGCCCGCCGGCCGAGGGGAAGCCGGCCGGCGAACGACGGCATCGGCAGAAACGAGAGCTCGTACACCGAGCCGGTGACGTAGTCGTGCTCGCGCCTTCCGTAGCGCAAGCGGTAGCCGAGCTGGGCCAGCGAATAGCCGCGGTCCGGTGCCGACCGGCCGATCCGCGCCGGCATCAGCAATGGCATCGCCATCACCGGGCTGCTGAGCAGGCGCAGCTCGGTCGACGGATCGGGCAGCAGCGGAAGAACGAGTGGTGCGGTGCCGAGCGCGCCAGCCGCCAGCACGATCCGCGGGGCGGAAAAACGTCGCCCGTCCTGGGTCGTAACCTCCCATCCGTCGGCGCGCGGCGCCAGGCGAACCGCCAATGCCTGATCGGCGAGATGAAACCCGGCGCGCCGGCGCAGCGCCGCAAGATCGGATCTGGCGTCATAGACGGCGCCGCGGTCGCAGCCCCACAGGCAATCCTTGCCGAGATTGCAGGCCTTGCGGCCGGGGCGGTCGACCGTGAGGATGGCGCTGCGGGCGAGACCGAGCGCGAAATCCGGCGCGTCGCGGTCGTCGTGGCGCGCGAGCAGACGGGCGGCGGTCGGGCCCGGCGGCAACGACGGCTGCAGCGCGCCGGACGAGCCGTAGAACGTCGAGAGCTCGTCGGTGGCGCTGCCGCTCACCCCGATGCGCTCGGTCACTGTTCGATAGGAGGAGCGCAGGTCGTCGAGCGCGATCGGCCATCCGGCCAGGTCGTCGGCGTCGAACTCGCAGACGAAGGCGCCCCACAGCCGCGACAGCCCTCCGCGCGCCAGCGCCCCGACCGCGATGAACCCCTCGCCCTCGATGCTCGCCCGCCGCTGAAAGTCGCCGACGATGCGGCGTCCCGCGGGCGTCCTGAGCTTCGGCGACAGCCCGTCCTCCGGGACCAGCGCCTCGAGCCCGTCGCCGAGCCGCTTGCGCCACCGCTCGCCGGCGGGACGGTTGCCCGCCGCTTCGCGTCCGGCGCCGTCGATCATCAGCACGCGCAGCCCGGTCTCGACCAGGGGAA
>JBEKZK010000832.1:0-2899 GCA_049509935.1 Xanthobacteraceae bacterium
CAGGCCGGGCCGCCGGCCGCCTTGTTCGACGATCCGGTCGACCGCGTCGCGGCGTTCTTCATCGGCTCGCCCGGCAGGAATTTTCTCGACCTCGCAGTCGCGGCGGCTGGCCTGCATGTCGCGGCCGACCAGGCGATGCGGGTGTCGGCGCCGGCCCGAGTGATCGAGGCGAGCCGCGCGCGCCGATGCGACAAGATCGTCCTCGGCATCCGTCCGCACATGGTCGAGCTTGCCGACGGAGCCGGCGACAACGTCCTGCCCGCGACTCTGCTCGATGCCGCGCTGGTCGGCCGCGACCTTCAGGCCGAATTCGCGCTCGGAGGCCAGACCATCACGGCCGTGCTGCCGGGGCAGGCCGATGTCCGCGGCTCCGGCGTGCTGCGGTTGCCGCCCGAGCATTGCCTGTTCTTCGCCCCCGATGGCTCCCGGCTCGGATGACGCGGATGGCGGCGACGGTGCTCGAGGTCACGGGTCTCAGGAAGCGGTTCGGCGCCAAGATGGCGCTCGACGGCATCGATCTGACGGTCGAGGAAGGCGAGGTGCTGGGCCTGCTCGGCCCCACCGGCGCCGGCAAGACGACGACCTTGCGCTGCATATCCGGGCTCCACCGGCCCGACGCCGGGGCGATCCGGCTGGCAGGGACCGACGTCACCCGGGTTTCTCCCATGGAACGCGACATTGCGGTGGTGTTCGAGGGGCTCAACCTGCTGCCGACCCTCTCGGTGTTCGACAACATCGCGTTCCCGCTGCGCTCGCCGCTCTATCGGGAGCCGGAAGCCGAGGTCGAGGCGCGGGTCGCGCGGGCGGCCGAGGACCTGCGGATCGCCCATCTGCTCGACCGGCGGACCGACCAGATTTCCGGCGGAGAGAGCCAGCGCGTCGCTGTGGCCCGCGCGCTGGTGCGCCGCCCGAAGCTTTTCCTGCTCGACGAGCCGCTGAGCGCGCTCGATCTCAAGCTGCGCGAGGCGCTGCAGGCGGAGCTGCGCGACATGCATCGCCGCCGCGGCCAGACCCTGGTCTATGCGTCGCACGATTTTCTCGGCACCGCCGCGATCGCGTCGCGTATCGCGGTGATCGACCGCGGCCGGGTGCTGCAGACCGGCACGCTGGCGGAGATCTATTCCGACCCGATGCATCGCCGCGTGGCCGAGCTGATCGGCAGCCCGTCGATGAACCTGTTCGACGCCAGGGTGAGCGGGGAGGGCGTGGCGATCGAGGGCTATCCGCAGCCGTTGCCGATGCGCGCGCTCGGGCTCGACCGGATGACCGACGGCGAGAGCGTGACCATCGGCTTGTGGCCGGAGGATATCGGCTTTGCCACCAGCGAGGCGCCCGGTCACGCGCCCGCCACCTTGTGGGCGACCGACTTCCGCGGCAAGGACGAGGCCGTCGAGGTGCGTCTCGGCCCGCACCGGGTGCGCAAGGTGGTGTCGACGGGCCTGCGTCTGGCGCAGGGCGACGCCTGCTTCCTGAAGCTCGACGCCGCAAAGGCCTTCGTGTTCGCTCAGCCGGACGGCGCCCGGATCAGGTGCAATGGCGCCGGCTTCAGGGTGACGGCATGATCGCAGATCGCCTCTACGTCATCGCCACGGTGCTGATCGTCGCCGGCATCGCGATGCTGTGCCAGCCGTTCCTGTTCGTCATTCACGTTTGTGCGCTTCCGGTGCTCCTGATCGGGGTGGTGCTGTTCCTGGTTCTCGATCACCTGCCGGAATCCGCCGGCGACCGTCCGGGCGGCACCTGACATCAGGCGAGCACGTCGTCGAGATCGCGTGTCGCGGCTCCGGCGCGACGATCGCGATACCGGGTACCGGAGCCGCAACGGGGGAGTTCCATGAGCAAGGTCAAGAAGATCATCAACGACGTCGCCGACCTCGTGCCGCAGACGCTCGACGGCCTGGTCCTCGCCTCGCACGGCCGGCTGCGCACCGTCCCGGGAGCGAGCGCGCTGATCCGCACCGATCTCGAGGACGACAAGGTCGCGCTGCTGATCGGCGGCGGCAGCGGCCATGAGCCGATGTACACGGCCTATGTCGGCAAGGGCTGGGCCGACGTCTCGGTGGCCGGCCATATCTTCGCGGCGCCCGCTCCCGATCTCGTCGTCGCCGCCGCGAAGGCGGCGCATCGCGGCCGCGGCGTCCTCTTCGTCTACGGCAACTACGCCGGCGACAACATGAATTTCGACATCGCCGCCGAGACGCTCGCCGACGAGGGCATCGCGGTGCGCACCGTGCGGGTGTGCGACGATGTGGCGGTATCGGATCCGGCCGAGCGGCGCGGGATCGCCGGGGCCTTCTACATGGTGAAGGTGGCGGGCGCGGCGTGCGCCAAGGGTCGGAGCCTCGAGGAGGCGGAGCGCCTGGTGCAGAAGGCCCAGGCCAACATCCGTTCACTCGGCGTGGCGGTGAAGGCCGGGTCGCTGCCCGAGACCGGGGAGCTCACCTTCGATCTCGGCGACGACGAGATCGAGATCGGCATGGGAGCGCACGGCGAGCCCGGCGTCGAGCGCCGCAAGCTCATGCAGGCCGACCCGCTGGCCGACGAGATGGTCAGGCTGGTGGTCGATGACCTGCCGTTCCGCCGCGGTGATCGGGTCGCCATGCTGCTCAACGATCTCGGCGCGACCACCATGATGGAGCTGATGATCGTCAATCGCCGGGCTCGCGCCCGGCTCGCCGAACGGGGCATCGACGTGGTGCGCACCGATGCCGGGCCCTATCTGACGTGCCAGGAGATGGCGGGCTTTTCGCTCACCTTGATGCGGCTCGACGACGAGCTCGAGCGCGCGCTGGCGGCGCCCGCGTGGTCGCTCGGCTACTGGCAGACGTGAGGACGCTCATGGACAGCCTCGATCTCGACGGCGTGAAGCGTCTCCTCACCGCGGCCGCCGATCGCGTAA
>JBEKZK010000833.1:0-2899 GCA_049509935.1 Xanthobacteraceae bacterium
GGATGTTTCAGCAGGTTCTGCAGCACGATGAGATTGGTGGCGACGCCCTCGATAAAAAGCTCGCACAGCGCCCGATAGCCGCGGCTGACCGCATCGGCGAACGCCGGCGCGTGCACGATCACCTTGGCGAGCAGCGCGTCGAAGCCCGGGTGCGTGGTGTAGCCCGGATAGCCGAAGGTCTCGACCCGCACCCCGGCGCCGAGCGGCGGCTCGAAGGCGCGCAGCGTCCCGCCGGACGGCAGCGTGCTGCCGTCCGGCGAAATCGTCTCCATGTTGACCCGCAGCTGGATCGCGTGGCCGCGCGGCGCCGGTGCGCCGTTCGCGAGCCCGAGCTCGTCGAGCGTCATCCCGGCGGCGAGGCGGAGCTGCAGCGCCACCAGGTCGACGCCGAGCACCTCCTCGGTCACCGTATGCTCGACCTGCAGCCGCGGGTTCATCTCGATGAAAACGAAGCGCCCGGTCGCGCTGCCGTCGGCGAGCATTTCCACCAGAAACTCGACGGTGCCGATGCCTGTGTATTGCGCGGCGCCGACGAGCCGTAGCGCCGCGTCGGTGAGTTGCTGCCGCAGCGCCGGCCCGAGCCACGGGCTCGGTGCGATCTCGATAAATTTCTGGTGGCGGCGCTGCACGCTGCATTCGCGCTCGAGCAGATGGATGAGGTTGCCGGAACGATCGCCCGTGACCTGCACCTCGATGTGCCGGGCGCGGCCGATGAATTCCTCCACATAGACGTCCGCCGCACCGAACGCCGCGAGCGCCTCCGACCCGCAGCGCTGATAGCTTTCGTCGAGCTGCGCCGCCTCGCGCACCACCCGCATGCCGCGCCCGCCGCCGCCCGCCACCGCCTTGATCATCATGGCGCCGCCGGCCCCGAGTCCCGTCAGGAACGCCCGCGCCTCCTCCAGGCTGGCCGGCCCGGCGGTCCCGGCCGCGACCGGCACGCCGCAGCGCTGCGCAAGAACCCGCGCCGCCGCCTTGTCGCCGAACAGTTTCAGCACCTGCGGCGACGGCCCGACGAATGTGAGGCCCGCCGCCGCGCAGCTTTCGGCGAACGCCGCGTTCTCGCTCAGGAACCCGTAGCCCGGATGCACCGCATCGCACCCCGCCGTTAGCGCTGCCTCAGCGATAGCGCCGGCGTCCAGATAGGCCGCCGCGCCGCGGCCGGGCAGCGCCACCGCCGCGTCGGCCTTGGCGACGTGCAGGCAGTCGGCATCGTCCGCGGCGTAGACCGCGACCGCGGCCACGCCGAGCTCGGCACAGGCGCGTGCGATGCGGATGGCGACCTCGCCGCGGTTGGCGATCAGGACGCGGGCGAGCATGCGGGGCTGCGGGAAGGGCGAGGGGGTCGGGTCATGGCGGGGGGTATTTGGCACATTCGGCGCGACGATGCGACCGGGGGAAGGCCGTGGCGGTTCCTTTGCCGGCTGCAGGCTCGGAGCACAGGGAAGGCGCGTGACGAGGACGCGCTCCGAAATGGGATTCCAGGGCAGCCGCCACCGTCGCCACGTGCGGGTCAGCCGGCCGACCGGCGGACCACGTCTGGCCTTCCCTCGCCTGCCGGCGCAAACTTCCGTCACCCAAGTTCCGACGTCCGCAGATGGACCGCCGACCCCCCGGCAGTACCTGAAGAGCGCCCACATGTTCGACCGCTTGATCCACGCCGATTGGAGCACCAGCGACCGGAAGAAGTGGATGGCGGCGGCAGAGCGCACGGCGGGAGGTTGGCAAGTCTCCGCGCCGCGGCAAGTACAATCTGTGTCTGAATTGATCAACTGTTGGCTGTTCGAGTCCGGTCGAACGGTTCTCGCCGGATTCGATTTCCCAATCGGTCTCCCCGCGGTATTCGGCCGTCGAACCGGATTCCGTGACTTCCCTGAAGCCCTGAGCCAATTCGGCAGCGGGGAATGGAAAGATTTTTTTGTGGTTGCCGATAGACCGGAGGACATCTCGTTGAGAAGGCCGTTCTACCCGCAAACGTACCCTCGAGGCCGTAGGACGGCCGATCTGTTATCCGCTCTGGGCGTTGACACGATGGATGGACTCCTGCGTGCGTGTGAACGGGCGACGAGGTGCCGACCCGCGGCATGTTCCGTCTTTTGGACTCTCGGCGGCAATCAAGTGGGGAAGGCTGCTATTGATGGCTGGCAGGCTTTGATTCGACCTGCTCTGCGCCGCGGAGCGCACTTGTGGCCATTCGGCGGACGGCTTGATCAATTGTCGCAGTCAGAGGGCTGCGTGCTCTGCGAGACTTATCCGCGGGAGGCGTACTGCCATGTCGGAGTACGGTTCCGACCGGGTGGAGGCAAGCGCGTTCAGGAGGATCGCCGATGCGCCGGGGCGTCGTTGATTGGTTGGGCCGAATCGCGTGGCGTCCGTTTTGCCGACGATGCGCGAGAAGACCTTCTGCACGGCTTCGGTCCGTCGAAATCCGGAGAGGATCCGTTCGACGCCCTGGTCGGACTGCTCGGCATGATCGAAGTAGTCGATGGCAGGCGAGACGAGGGCGGCTCATCCGCTGCTGACGGGGCGTGGGAGGGCTGGATTCTTGGGCAGGATCCATCTGGGCTTCTGAACGGCGACCTGCGCGATCTGTAGAGGGCCCAACGATGCCACCACAGCACATCCGCATCGTCAGCCGCCGCCGTTTGCTGCAATTCCTGGCGGCGAGCCCGTTCTTCGCGCAGAGCGCCTCGGCGGGCCAACCGGGATCGGATCCGATGGCCTGGGCTCCTCGCGACACCGACAAGCTGATCGCCAGCCCGGCGCAGGCGCTCGACGTCTTCGACTTCGAGCCCGTCATGAAGGGGAATGTGCCGCCGGCGCATTTCGGCTACATGGCCACCGGCGTCGATGACGAAGTGACGTTGCGCGCCAATCGCGAGGGTTTCTTGAAATTCCG
>JBEKZK010000834.1:0-2896 GCA_049509935.1 Xanthobacteraceae bacterium
ACGCGGGCTGCTGCGGCTGTTCTACGGCCGCGACGAGGTCGTGCTGCTGCTCGTGACCTACGCGGTCTTCCTCATCCTCGAGGACGTCACCAAGCTCATCTGGGGCGTCAATCCGCTCTACGCGACGCAGCCCTACGAGCTGTTCGGCAACGCCGAATTCGCCGGCCTGTTCTATGTCGGCTACGACTTGGTGATGATTCCGGTGGCGGCGCTGGCGGGCCTCGCGGTGTGGTTCGGACTGAACCGCACCGTGCTCGGCAAGATCGTGACCGCCGTGATGCACGACGAGGAGACCAGCGCCAGCATGGGCGTGCGGGTCAATCGCGTCTATGCGCTGGCATTCGGGTTCGGCGTGATGCTCGCCGCCTTCGCGGGTGCGCTCACCGCGCCGAAAATATCCGTGCAGGCGGGATTGAGCTCGGAGGTCATCATCCTGAGCTTCGCCATCGTGGTGATCGGCGGCCTGGGCAGCGTCGAGGGCGCGGCGGTCGGAGCCGTCCTCGTCGGCCTCGCCCGCGCGGCTTCGGTCCACCTGCTGCCGCAGGCCGAGCTGTTCATGATCTATCTGGTGATGGCGTGCGTCCTGGTATTCCGGCCGGAAGGCCTGTTCCAGCGCGCCACCGCGCGGAAGATCTGAAAGATGGGCGAGCGGGCGCGAACGATCATCGGCCTCGTGGCGATCGCCGCCGTGGTGGCGCTCGGCCGGGTCGCGCCGCTGTGGACGCTGTCGCTCGCAACCGTCGCGGCTGCGGACGCTCTCGTCGCCCTCGGCATCGTCGTTCTCGCCAGGACCGGAAACGTCTCCTTCGGCCAGGGGTTGTTCTTCGCCGCCGGCGGCTACGGCGTTGCCCTGCTGGCGAATTTGTTCGGCGTTTCCGATGCGCTGCTGCAGGTGGTGGTGGGCGCGGCGTGCGGCGCGCTGCTCGGCCTGCTGATCGGCCCGCTGCTCGCGCGCTATACCGGCATCTTCTTCGGCATGCTGACGCTGGCGCTCTCCATGGTGCTGTACGGCGCGCTGATGAAGTCGACCGCTCTTGGCGGCTCCGACGGCTTCAACGTCGGCCGCCCGACGCTGCTGGGACTGGTCTTCACCGATACCCGCGAGGCCGACTGGATGCTCTACGCCGTCGCCGTGATCACCACCGGCCTCGCCGGCCTCGCCTCGCGCATCTATTTCCGCTCCGAGCTCGGGCTGGTGAGTCTCGCGGTGCGCGAGAACGCGCTGCGGGTGGAATATCTCGGCACCTCGGCGGGCCGGGTGGTGGCGATCAATTTCGTGGTCGCGGCGTGCTTTGCCGGTGCCGGCGGCGCCCTCACCCTGATGGCGCAGCGCCACATCGACCCGCAATTCTCCTACTGGACGACGTCGGGCGAATTCGTCTTCGTCGCGGTGCTCTCGGGCTATCAGAGCGTCGCCGCGGTGTTCGTCGCAGCCCTCGTGCTCGAGGTCGTGCGCTCGTTCTCCAACCTCTATTTTCCCAATACCTGGCAGCTGGCGCTGGGACTGTTCCTGCTGGCCGTCATCCTGTTTCTTCCGCGCGGCATCGGATCGCTGTGGAGCGGACGCGCGCGCCCGCGGCCCGCAACCGGGCCCGCCGAAACCGCCGTCGCCGCCGGGAAGCGGGCCGCGCCATGACGCCGGTGCTCTCCGTCCGCGATCTCGCCAAGCGGTTCGGCGCGGTGGTGGCCGCCGAGAACGTCAGCATCGACATCGATGCCGGCCAGAAGGTCAGCCTGATCGGCGCCAACGGCGCGGGCAAGACCACGTTCGTCAACATGGTGACCGGCTATCTGCGCCCCGATGCCGGCACCATCGCGCTGGAGGGCCGCGACCTCGGGCGCCGTCCGCCGCGCGAGGTGGCGCGGCTCGGGATCTCGCGCTCGTTCCAGATTCCCCAGCTGTTCATCGAGCTCACCGCGGCGGAAAACCTCATCGTCGCCATCGCGGCGACCGAGGGCGACCGGCTGTCGGCCCTGGCGCCCGCCGAGGCCGGACACCGCCGCGAGCACGCCCTCGAATTGCTCGGGCGCTTCGGCCTCGCGGACCAGGCCGACCGCCCGATCTCCGAGTTGCCGGGCGGCGTGCGCAAGCTCGTCGACATCGCCATGGCGCTGGCGCGGCGGCCCAAGCTCCTGCTGCTCGACGAGCCGACCTCCGGCGTCGCGGCGGAAGAAAAATTCGCCGCCATGGACCGCGTCGTTCATGCGGTGGCGACGCAGGCCGCAACCATCGTCTTCGTCGAGCACGACATGGACATCGTGAGCCGCTACGCCGACCGCGTCGTCGCCTTCTACAGCGGCCGCATCCTCGCCGACGGCGCCCCGGCCGACGTCCTCAATGATCCCGACGTGCGCCGCCACGTCACCGGGAGCGCCCGATGAGCGCCGCGCCTCCATTGCTGGATGTGGCCGGGCTGGAGGTCGAGATCCAGGCGATGCCGGCGCTGCGCGGCTTCTCGATCGCCCTGCCGCGCGGCATGATGGTCGGCCTGGTCGGGCGCAACGGCGCCGGCAAGACGACGCTGCTGCGCAGCATCATGGGGCATCTCACGCCGAGGCGCGGCGCGATCCGCTTCGATGGGGAAAATCTCGCCGCGCTGCCGCGTCACGCCCGCGCCGCGCTCGGGATCGGCTACATGCCGGAAACCCGCGGCCTCGTTCCCCAGCTCACCGTCGAGGAGAATGTCCTGCTGCCGCTGTGGGTGTCGAAGACGCTCGACCGCAAGCGGCGGCTCGAGATGGTCTACGACATCATCCGCGAGCTCGCCGAAATGCGTGACCGCAAGGCGCTCCTGCTCAGCGGCGGGCAGCAGAAGCTGGTCGCGCTCGGCCGGGCGCTGGCGATCGGCACGCGATGCCTGCTGCTCGACGAGCCGTTCGAGGGCATCGCGCCCGC
>JBEKZK010000835.1:0-2892 GCA_049509935.1 Xanthobacteraceae bacterium
TCCGGCCCGGCGAACCGCAGGTTCGCCTCCATGCCGGTCAGTGCGTCGGGAGAAAAGCTGGTGCGCGCCTCGAAGGTGACGCGCAGCTCGTCGTCCCAGTCGTAGCTTTCGCACGCTTGCGTGATCAGGCCGTGCGCCGCCGCGTCCTCGGCTTCCAGCGGCGTGCCGATCCTGGCGCGCGCGCGCTCGACGCTGTCGGGCTCGCCGAGGAACCGGGTCTGCAGGCGGGTGAGCCCATTGCCCATCGGATAGAGCCCGAAATTGGCCTCGCCGAGCACCAGCGCCGCCGGCGGCCGGTTGTCGCCGTCGCGGCTGCCGATCAGCATCATCGCGCGATCGGCCGCAAACGCGAGCTCGGCGAGCGTCCCGGCGAAGCAGGAGCCCGGCTCGATGGTGGCGATCAGGCTGCGCGAGGTGACATCGAGGCGCTTGAGCACGCGCTTGATGTAGTGGCGGATCTCCCGCATCAGCCAGTCGTCGCCGTGGCGCACCAGGAAGGCGTCGTGGTCGATCACGCGCTGCGGGTCGCCCTCGGTGCGCAGCACGATGAGGCCGAGCAGCGGCTCGTTGAAGCGCAGATGCAGCAGCGCGTCCTCGAACTCCCGGGCCACGGCGAGCGGCCAGAACGCGGCACCGAGCGCGTGGGCGGCTTGCAGCGAACCCGGCGGCGGGCCGGCGGGCGCCTGCACCGTGACGGTCGCGAGCCCACGGTCGCGCGCGAGCTCGACGCGGACGTGGCGGTAGATGAGGGCATCGGCCTCGATGCGCCGCTCGAGCGGGCCGAGGGTGACGCCCTGGGCGTCGGCCGGCCGGTCGGAGCGCGCCGCGAGCGCTTGCGCGCGCGCCTTGACGGCCGCGTCCCATTTGGACTTGGGCACCACCTCGTCGACCAGGCGCCAGTCCACCGCCTTCTGGCCGCGCACGCCCTCCTCGACCGAGCAGAACACGTCGGCGAGGTCGCGCCGCACCTTGCGCTTGTCGGTGACGCGGGTGAGCCCGCCGGTGCCCGGCAGCACCGCCAGCAGCGGCGTCTCGGGCAGCGACACGGTGGAGCGCCGGTCGTCGACCAGCATGATGTGATCGGCCGCCAGCGCCAGCTCGTAGCCGCCGCCGGCGCAGCTGCCGTTGACGGCCGCCAGATAGGTCTGCTGCGAATTCGTGCAGGCGTCCTCGATGGCGAGCCTGGTCTCGTTGGTGAACTTGCAGAAGTTGACCTTGTGGCCGTGGGTCGCCTTGCCCAGCATGCGGATATTGGCGCCGGCGCAGAACACGTTGTCCTTGCCGGACTTGATGACCACGGTGCGCACCTGCGGATGCTCGAAGCGCAGCCGCTGCACCGCGTCGTTGAGCTCGATGTCGACCGCAAGATCGTAGGAGTTGAGCTTGAGCTCGTAGGCGTCGGACAGCCCGCCGTCGGGCCGCACGTCCATGACGAGGTAGGCCACCTCGCCGTCCGGCTCGATGCGCCAGTGACGATAGCGGCTGGGCTCGGTGCGAAAGTCGATCGGGGTGTGTTCGCTCAGGCTGTTGTGGGGGGTCATGAATTCCTCGGCGGCCGCCGGCACCCGCGGTCCCGCATGAACTATTATGCATATCAGCGTGGGGCGTTTCAATGGCTGGCGGGCAGTAATGCAATAAATTGCATGTTAATACAGCAGAAGAGCGGGGTACCGTAGGGTGGGCCTAAAGGGCGAACGCCCGTCTTCGCGGGCTATGGCGTAGCGTGCCCACCAAGGGCGCCTGAGGGTGGGTACGGCGCAAGAGCGCCCATAGCCGGGCGCAGACGGGCGTAACCGCCCTGATGGCCCACCCTACGAATTTCCTATCCGACCAACGTCAGCTCCTCATGGGCGAGCAGCCGGTGCACGAACTCGGCGATCGCTTCCAAAGTCGCATCGGGCTGGTCGACATGGGGCGAGTGGCGGCAGTCGGCGAGCACCACTGCCTCGACCGGGCAATAGGCCGCCTCCTCGGCGAGGCGGACCTGGGCGATGGTGCCGTACTCGTCGCCCTCGCCCTGGATGATGAGGATCGGCACCCGGATGTGCGCCACGCAGTCGTCGATGCGCCACGCCCGGAACGCCGGATCGAGCCAGGCGCCGTTCCAGCCGCGGAACGCGACATCCACGTGGTCGTGGTAGCGGGCGAGGCGCGGGCGCAGCGTCCCGCTGTCGTAGGCGGTCCGGGCGGATGCGATCGCCCGCAGGCCCATGTCCTCGACGAAGAAATGCGGCGCCATCAGGACCAGCCCGCGGATGCGAAAATCCTGCCGGCTGCCGGCCAGGATGGCGGCGATCGAGGCGCCGTCGCTGTGGCCGATCAGCACCGTCTTGCGGACCTTCGCCTGATCGAGCACGGCGGGCAGCACATTCAGCGCATGGTCGTGCATGTAGCCCGGCCCCCACGGCAGCGGGATGGGGTCCGACCTGCCGTATCCCGGGCGCGAATAGGTGAGTACGCCGCAGCCGGTGTGCGCCGCCAGCCGTTCGGGAAAGTCCTTCCACATGGCGACGCAGCCGAGACCTTCGTGCAGCAGCACCAGGGTGGGGGCGCGGTCTGGCCCCGGGCCGTGCCAGACGGCCTCGATGTGCCGGCCGCCGACGCTGAACCCGTTCGCCGGCATCGGATCATCCATTCGCCGCGGCGTCCTCCTCGCGCAGCTTGAAGCGCTGGACCTTTCCGGTTGCGGTCATCGGCAGCTCGTCGCGCACCTCGATCCAGCGCGGGTATTTCCACGCGCCGGCATGCTGCTTGACGTGCGCCTTGAGGGCCTCGAACAGCTGCTCGTCGGCCGCACGCCCGTTCTTGAGGACCACGAACGCCTTCGGCTTGAGGAGATCGTCATGGTCCTTGCGGGCGATGACGGCGGCGGCGAGCACCGCCTCGTGCGAC
>JBEKZK010000836.1:0-2889 GCA_049509935.1 Xanthobacteraceae bacterium
GCCGGGCCACAGCGACTGCACGGCTTCCGCGAGCACGTGGGCGCAGTCGTGGCGGATCAGCTCCAGCGCCCGCGGGTCCTCGCGGGCGAGGAACTCGATGCGCGCGTCGTGGTCGATGCGGTCCGCGAGGTCGACGATGGTTCCGTCGAGCACCATCGCGACGGTGCGTTTGGCGAGCGACGGCGAGATCCCCTTGGCGATCTCGGCGCCGGTGATTCCCTCCGGGAAATCCCGACGCGCCCCGTCGGGAAACGTCAGCGTGACCATCGTGCACTCCCGCTCACTCGCTGCCTACGGACGCAGGTAAGCCGTGTGTCGCTTGATGTCGGCTGTTACCGTTCGGCCGGTCGCTCGTCAAGGTGCCGGCGTCTTCGGGTGCCCGAACGTCGGTCGTCACGGCCGTGCCGCGCCCGCGAGCGGACGCAGCCCGGCTCAGCGACAGTCAGTAGAAAGGGCGACGCAGGGCTTCACATCAGAGCTCCCTGCCGCCGCAGGCTTTCGATCGTTTCGCACACGTCCGCTTCGAGATGTCCACCTGCGTCCGGGTAGTGTTCGGCCAGCAAGCAGACGATCTCGGCCACGGATCGGTTGCCGTCGCATAGACCCCAGACCAGGCCGGCCGATTGATTGAGGTAGATCGCAGCGGCTCTCTGCGGGTGATACAGCAGGACTTCTCCGTCCACGATCTCGGTAGCGATCCGCGCTTCCTGGATGGGGACGGAATTGAGAACTTGGTCCATCGGATATTTCTCATGGCATCGCAGGAGTCACCGAGTTCACCGTCCTGGCGGCGGAGCGCAGCAAAACCCATCCAAGTACGGTGAGAGGATGGCGAAATGAAAGGCAAAATTTCAGCGATTTGCCGGCTGCGACACCATAAAAGCCGCGGAGCCACCATTCCGGGGGGCAAAACAATGCGGACATCCTGTCACCGAGAGATGACGATGAGGATATCAGCTCCGAAAGCGGCGGCATCCCCTTGCCGATGCCGGCAATCGCGCCGCCATCCTGAAAGGCCCGAGATGCCATGTCGGCGGCGACCGCAGCTTCCGGCGCCATCTTCTGCAGCTTCTTCCAGTCGATCTCGTCGCCATAGCGACGTGCGTAGAGCCAGGTATCGAAGAGATGGATGAGGCGTACATTGCGGGCGGGCTCGAACGCGTGGCACGTCAGATGTCGCAACATGTCCACATGTCCGAGGGTCAGCCCCCGCGGCCCGGTGCTGCGCTCCACCGCCCGTGGGGTTTCGCAAAGAGAAGACATGCCCAAGCGGCGCAGCCGGCTCGGAGACATGACGTCGGTGTGAATTTCGAGCTGGATCGTTGCCTCGTCCAGCTCCTTCTCCGCTACGGGAAGGTGGTGCATCCATCGTGCGTAGGGTGAACGATGTTGTCGTGAGAAGCGGTACCCGAGCTTTTCGCAGCACATTCTGGCGCGGGCATTGTCGGTGGCCTTGATCAGGACGTCGATATCGATGGACGGCCGCAGCTCCGGGGCCTGGTAGATTTGGTGGGCGAGCGCTGCGCCCTTCAACAGAAGGATGGCAATGTCTGCGTCGGCAAACGCGGTCAGCAGCTCATCGACACATGCTTCACGTCGTCGGACCGATAGTCGATGCTTGACCCGAAGTGCTCTTATCATCCTCCGCGTCTGTCGACCAGCAATCGATGCAATCCTGCCGTCTTCAAAGAGCGGCGCAATCAAAGGTGTTATGCCGTGATATTCCAGCGCGGCAATCAGATTTTCCCAGTTTTGTGCATCCAGCGACGAAAGGGCGGTGGCCGGCGCTTCCTCCACTCGACCGAAATGACTTTGAACCAGAAGTTGCCGGGCTATCACATCAAGGTCGGTCAAGCGCACTCCCTGCATGGATTCGAGGCCATGGCCGCAGCCAGAGTCGAGAGATTGGTAGTCGCTTCCTATGCCACCGTCCATGTCGAACCAATCGCTCCGCCGGTTGCGGAAAAATAAATCACTTCCGCCCGCCAAACCTGGGATTGGGACTCGAAACGTTGCAACTCTTCAAACCTGCTGGCACACATGAAAGTGGGAGCGGACCAGACGTTGCAACCTGCGGGTACATTCGTGATCTGGCCGGCGCCGCCAGATTGACCGGCCGAGCCTTTGGTCTACAGCATGTCCCGGCGAAAGCTTGCCCCCGGACTTGATCCGGGGGTGGACCGGTTCGCCGATCAAGGACATGCGCAACAAGGGAATCTACAGTGCTTCCCTGCTCGAAGCGCCGCAACAGGTGGTTCACTATGACCGGGAAGCGCTGTAGTGTCGTCGAGCTCGGCGCGCCCGGATGGGTTGGGGAACCTGAATGTCCAATGAGGTTGACCGTCGTCCCCTGTTGAGGGCGATTGGATCTGGATTGGGTGTGGGCGCCACCATGGCGGTGCTGCCAAAGGCTTGGACTCGACCCGTCGTCGAAACAGTGGTGGTGCCAGCACATGCTGCCGCATCGCCGGCGACAAGCACGACCACCACCACGAGTGCACCCGACTCGACGCCGAAGACGAGCACGACGACCTCCACCACCAGCACGACCGTTGCGCCCGGTACCACGAACTTTGGGCCCGGTACGACGACCGTTGCACCCGGCCCGACGCCGCCATAAGGTGCCGTGGCGCCCCGCCGTGGTCGTGGTCGCGCTCCGACATCGAAGCAGTGCGCGATCGCGAAGTGTCGGGATCATTCGGCTTGCCGCACCGCGAGGATATGCGATCGTCTCGGAAAGACGGCACAGCTTCGATGAAGAGCAAACTGGTCGTTTCGCTTGCCGATCAGGCGACCGAGCTGCGCTTCCCTTCCGACCTCAGGTCCGAGATGACCTTGCTGTTCGGCGAGCAAGCCGTTGGCTGGTCGCCGTCGCCCGGACATGCGATC
>JBEKZK010000837.1:0-2886 GCA_049509935.1 Xanthobacteraceae bacterium
CCATTGCGCGGCTGCTGTCAGGCATTGTCTGCACCGAGGTCGATGACGGCACCGAGGAAGCCTGGCTGTCGCCCGACGGACGCTTCCGCATCGGCGCGCTCTCGGGTGCGTGGAGCAAGCCGGTCGCCACCTACATCGGCTATGCGGCGCGGGCGGCGGCGCGCGCCCGGCGGCTCGAGGCCATCGCGTTGCGCATGGAACAGCTGCGGCAGGAGCTGGCACAGGTACAGGCCGCCGTCGCCGAGCACGCGCGGCACCAGCAGCAGGCCGCCGCCGAATGGCGCGATGCCCCCACCGACGATGCCCTGCGGGTTGCCCATGCCGAGGCGGCGTCGCGCGCGCGGGACTATCAAGCCGCAACCGCCCGGCTGGAGCAGGCCGAGCAGCAATTGCGCGCGGCCGCCGAGGCCCGGCGCGCGGCGCGCGAGGCGCTGACGCGCGACGCAACGGACTTGCACCTGCCCGATACCCAGCAAGCATTGGATGGCGTCGAGCAGGCGCTGTTGCGGGTCGGCGAATCGCTGCACGGTCTGGTCCAGGCCGTGCGCGAGCTGCGCCAGGCGCATACCGAGCTCGAGCAACAGCGCCGGCGCGTCGCGGAAGCCCAGACCGACGCCGAGCGCAACGCGGTGCAGGCGGCGCAGCGTCGCCTGCAGGCCGAGGAGGCGGCGGTGCGGTTCGCGACCCTCCAGGAGTCGGTCGGCTCCCAGGTCGAGGAATTGCGCCAACGGCTCGGCGAAGCGCAGACGGCGGTGACCGCGGGCGAGTCGTTGGAGGATGCCGAGCGCGCCGTGCGGCGCCTGGCCGGCGAGCAGCGTGCCCGCGACCAGCAGAAGGTGGAGGACGCGGACGCCACGTTGCAGGAGCGCAGCATCGTCCGTCAGCAGGCCGTCGCGCGGCTGCAAGGATTTGCGGTGACCGGCCTGCTCTCGGCGGCGTTGCCGGACGCCGATCTGCCCGACCTGAAGGCGCCCTGGACCATCGAGCCGGCGCTCACCCTGGCGCGCCGGGCCGAGCAGGCGCTGGGCAGTGTCCGTGACGACGACGACGCCTGGAACCGCATCCAAAGTCAGCTGTCGCAGGACTATACCGAGCTCGGGCACTCGCTCACGGCGCTGAGCCAGCAGGCCCAGATGGAGCAGACCGACTACGGGCTCGTTGTCACCATCGTCTACCAGAATCGCCCCGAGCGGCCCGACCGGCTCGTGGAGCGCCTGCACGAGGAGATCGCGCAGCGGCGCGAATTGCTCACCGCCCGCGAGCGCGAAGTGCTGGAGAACCACCTGCAGGCCGAGATCGCCGCGGCCATCCAGAAATTGCTGCAGGACGCCGAGCGGCAGGTCGAAGCCATCAACAGGGAGCTGCACAAGCGCCCGACCTCCACCGGCGTCCGCTTCCGGCTGCTGTGGCAACCGCTGCCGGAAGGCGCCGAGGAGGCCCCCGTCGGCCTCGAAGCGGCGCGCAAACGGCTGCTCAATACCAGCGCCGATCTGTGGTCTGCCGAGGACCGGCGCGTCGTCGGGGCGATGCTGCAGCAGCGCATCGCGACCGAGCGGGCAAATGCCGATGCGGCCGGCGGCGGCAGCCTGGTCGATCAACTGGCCAAGGCTTTGGACTATCGTCACTGGCACCGCTTCGCGGTCCAGCGCTGGCAGGACGGCCAGTGGCGCCGGCTCTCGGGCCCTGCTTCCAGCGGCGAACGCGCGTTGGGCCTCACCGTGCCGCTGTTTGCCGCGGTGGCGAGCTATTACAGCCAGAGCAGCTACGCCAACTCCCCGCGACTGGTCCTGCTCGACGAAGCCTTCGCCGGCATCGACGACGCGGCCCGCGCCCACTGCATGGGCTTGATTCGCGAGTTCGACCTCGACTTTGTCCTGACCAGCGAACGCGAATGGGGGTGCTACGCCGAGCTGCCGGGTGTGTCGATCTGCCAGCTGCAACGGCGAGAAGGCATCGACGCCGTGCATGTCTCGCGCTGGACCTGGGACGGTCGCGCCAGGCATCGGGAGGACGATCCGGACCGCAGGTTCGCCGACGCATGAGCCCGCCGTCCGACGGCCGCCTGCAGCGCCTGCTGGGTGGAGAGGGCCTGGCTCCGCTACGAAGGCGGCTGCGGCAGCGATTCGAACGGGCCGCCGTGGAGGGGGCTGTCGACAGCTTTCGCATCGGCAAGCTCACCGCCGATGAACGGGCCGCGCTTTCCTCGCTGCTCGGCCGCCCGGCGCGCCTTGTTGTCGGCTCCATGCAGGTGGACGTCGGGGTCATCGACGCCGCCTTGCAACGCGCCGGCATCGCCGGTTCACTGCGCAGCGCTCTGGAGCAGCTCGACGGTCCGATCGTCCATGCCGCGACCGCGCGCGGCAGGCTGGAGGCCGCCTGGTCGGACGTGGTCGACGGCTGCCGCCATCCCGGCCTTGCCGAGTTCCTCCAGGCGGCCGCCGGGATCGGATTGCTCAAGCGCCTGTCGAACCGCGACCCCGAAGCGGCCGCCCGACTGCGCCGCCGCGCCGAAGCCGTCCTCGAGCGCCTCCCGGCAAACGGCATCCCACGTGCGCAGCTCGCCGCAGATGTCCTCGGTGATGCGCACGCGCTGGACTCTGGTCAGCCAACCGCAACGGTCGTGTTGGCGGTGTGGCGGCGGGTCATGGCTCCCGCCTGGGAGGTGGAAGACGCGCTGCCGGATGCCCGGCATCGGATTGATGCGCCGTATGAGGTGCGGGACGAGCGGGCACGCGACGTCTGGGCAAGAGCCGGAGTCCTGGTCAATGAGCTGGCGCGACCGGCGATGTTCTTGAACCTTCCGACTCTGGACAGGGGGAATCGTGAAGGCTTGGGCGAGCCGGGCTACGTCTCGCTGCGCTCCCTGGTGCGTTCGCCGCCGAGGTG
>JBEKZK010000838.1:0-2878 GCA_049509935.1 Xanthobacteraceae bacterium
TGCTCGCCGTCCTGAAACACCAGCAGGGTCCGCCGCGGCACCGGCGTCCATTCCTCGTCGCGGGTGAGCGCCTGGGTCGCCACCACGGTCACGACATCGCGTTGCGTCGTCTCCTTGGAAAAATCCACCGTCAAATCCTCGTCGACCAGCGTGGCGGCGCGGAACGGGGCGCGCCGGGTGAGCCAGACCAGCCGCGTGCTGCAATAGCAATACAGGACCCTGCTGTCGCTCAGCAGCATGTTGAACACGCCATGCTCGGCGAGCGCACCGCACAGCTCGGCCAGATGGCCGCGCAGCGCGCGCCACGACGGCTGTTGCGGCCAGCGCTGGCGGAGGCGGCCCATCAGCCAGCAGAATGCGCGCTCGCTGTCGGTGGTGCCGATCGGGCGGAAGTGTCCGAGCGGCCAGGACTTGCTCCCGCGCAACTGTCCATTGTGTGCGAACGTCCAGTTGCGCCCCCACAGCTCACGGGTGAACGGGTGCGTGTTCTCCAGGCCGACCCGGCCACGGTTGGCGCGCCGGATGTGGCAGATCACGATCCGGCTCTTGATCGGATAGCCACGCACGAACTGCGCGATCTCCGAATCGGCACTGGGCTTGGGGTCGTGGAAGGTGCGGCAGCCCTTGCCTTCGTAGAACGCAATGCCCCAGCCGTCGCGGTGCGGCCCGGTTCCACCCCCGCGCCGCATCAGCCCGGCGAAGCTGAAGCAGATGTCGGTCGGGACGTTGGCGTCCATTCCCAGCAGCTCGCACAATGTCCGATGCCTCCTGCGATCGTCGGGCATACGCCGACGCCGCCGCAACCGATGATCCCATGTGGCCGGGACACACGCCACCCAGGTCCAAACGGAGTCCAAACGGCGCTTCAGGTTGCGTTCCTTCCCCTTCCCCCGCATCATAGCAGCCATAGCGGCACTGCATAAGCCGCAGGAGGAACCCGCCGCATGCGAGCTCACACCGCCGTCCCGCTGGACAGTGAAGGCGATGCGCCGCAGCTCGCGGCCGTGGCGCTGTCCAAGCGATTCGGCGGGGTGCGGGCGGTCGAGGACATCTCGATCTCGGTCCGCAAGGGCGCCATCGTGTCGATCATCGGGCCGAACGGCGCCGGCAAGACCTCGCTGCTCAACATGATCAGCGGTTTCTACCGGCCGACCAGCGGCAGCATCAGGTTCGAGAACCGTGACATCACGGGCGCGCGGCCCTCGGAGGTCGCGCGCCTCGGCATCGCCCGCACCTTCCAGAACATCGCGCTGTTCGGCGGGCTCACCGTGCTCGACAACATCATGCTCGGCCGTCACGTGCACATGCGCGCCGGCGTGATCGCCTCGCTGGTCTATTGGGGCGCGGCGCGGGCCGAGGAGGTGGCGCACCGGGCGCGCGCCGAGGAGCTGATCGAGTTCCTGAAGCTGCAGGACATCCGCCGGCAGCCGACCGCCGCGCTGCCCTACGGCCTGCGCAAACGGGTCGAGCTCGGCCGGGCGCTGGCGCTCGATCCCAAGGTGATGCTGCTCGACGAGCCGATGTGCGGCATGAACCAGGAAGAGAAGGAGGACATGGCGCGCTTCGTCCTCGACATCAACGCCGAATGGGGAACGACAATCATCCTGATCGAGCACGACATGGGCGTCGTCATGGACATCTCCCATCGGGTCGCGGTGCTCGACCGCGGCCGCAAGATCGCCGACGGCACACCGGCCGAGGTGCAGCGCAACCCGGACGTGGTGCGCGCCTACCTCGGAGCCGGCCAGGAGCGGCCGCGAGGCGCCGCGCCGGGAGGCGCCGGATGAGCGACGACGCCACCCTGCCGCAACTGTTGCGGCGCAATGCCCGCATCATGGCGGATCGGCCGGCGATGCGGGAGAAGCGCCGCGGCATCTGGCAGACCGCGTCCTGGGCGCAGTACTGGCGGCAGGTGCACGACGTCGCGCTCGGGCTCTCGGCGCAGGGCTTTTCCCGCGGCGAGAAGCTCGCGGTGATCGGCGACAACCGGCCGCGGCTCTACGCGGCGCAGCTCGCCGCCCAGTGCCTGGGTGGGGTCGCGGTGCCGGTCTATCAGGATTCGATCGCCGCCGAGCTCGTCTACGTCCTCGACCACGCCGAGGTCACGGTGATCGTCGCCGAGGACCAGGAGCAGGTCGACAAGGTCCTGTCGCTCGAGGACAGGCTGCCGCGGCTCCGCCTCGTCATCTACGACGATCCGCTCGGCATGCGGCAGTACCGGCATCGCCTGCTCGCCTCGTTCGAGGACATCGAGGCGGCCGGCCGCGACCGCGGCGCCGCGCATTCCGACCGGCTCGAGCGGGAGATCGCGGCCGGCTCGGCCGACGACCTGGCGCTGCTCGCCTACACGTCGGGCACTACCGGCATGCCCAAGGGGGTGATGCTGTCGCACCGCAATCTGATCGAGGCGGCGCGGATGTTCGTCGCCGACGAGGACGTGCGGCAGACCGACGAGTGGCTGTGCTACCTGCCGATGGCCTGGGTCGGCGACGCGCTCTATTCGACCGTCATGAGCCTTTCGGTCGGGTTCACCTGCAACTGTCCGGAAAGCCCCGAAACGGTACAGCGCGACCTGCGCGAGCTCGGGCCCATGGCGTTCCTGGCGCCGCCGCGCATCTGGGAGAACCTGCTGACATCGGTGCAGGTGAGGGCGGCGGACGCCTCGTTCGTCAAGCGCACGCTGTTCGACCGGTTCCGCCGGCTCGCCGAGACCGCCGAGCTGATGCGCGCCGACGGCAAGGACCTTCCGGCGACGCTGCGGCTCGGCCTGTGGATCGGCGAGATTCTGATCTACGGTCCGCTGCGCGACCGGCTGGGGCTGGGACGGGTGCGCTGGGCCTATACGGGGGGCGCGCCGCTCGGACCCGATACGTTCCGG
>JBEKZK010000839.1:0-2876 GCA_049509935.1 Xanthobacteraceae bacterium
CGGAATCCAAAGGTGCACTAGCAAGTCTATGATTCTAGTGCGGCTTTTAGGATTTGAAGTTCCTATGACGAGCGTGCCGCACATCTGATAGGAACTTCAAATCCGCCGCACTAGTGCACCGAATCCGAAGTTCGCATCGCGCAGCGCGCGCCCGATCCAGTCCATCCCTCAATCCGGGAGGTCTCCAATGGCACAGGCAACGCACGACCTCGCAGAGCTCAAGCGCCGCATGCACGGCGCCGTCCAGGTGCTCAAGCAGGAGCTCGGCGGGCTGCGCACCGGACGCGCCTCGGCCAGCCTCCTCGATCCGATCCAGGTCGAGGCCTACGGCACCCACATGCCGCTCAACCAGCTCGCCACGGTGAGCGTCCCGGAGCCGCGCATGCTCTCCGTCCAGGTCTGGGACCGATCGATGGTGTCGGCGGTGGAGCGCGCCATCATGGGCGCCAATCTGGGGCTCAACCCGGCGACCGAGGGACAGGTGATGCGGCTGCGCATCCCCGAGCTCAACGAGGAGCGGCGCCGGGATCTGGTCAAGGTGGCGCACAAATACGCCGAGGCCGCGCGGGTCGCGGTGCGTCACGTGCGGCGCGACGGGCTCGACATCCTCAAGAAGCTCGAAAAGGATCACAAGATCAGCAAGGACGATCACGACCGGGAGGCCGAGCAGACCCAGAAGGCGACCGATCAGGCGATTGCCGAGATCGACCAGATGCTGGCCGGCAAAGAACGCGAAATACTGACCGTGTGAGGGAGCAGCACACTGGCCGAGCACTCGATGTCCGGGGCCACAGCACTGACCGCGGCGCCCGCCGAGGTCGGCGCGCCGCGGCATGTCGCCATCATCATGGACGGCAACGGCCGATGGGCGAGGTCGCGGGGGCTGCCGCGCGCCGAGGGACATCGACGTGGCGTCGAGGCGTTGCGCCAGACCGTTCGCGCCGCCGGCGAGCTCGGCATCGGTGTGCTCACGATCTTCTCGTTCAGCTCCGAGAACTGGGGGCGCCCGGCCGCCGAGGTTCGCGACCTGATGGGGCTGTTGCGCCGCTTCATTCGTCACGATCTCAACGAGCTCCACGCCAGCAACGTGCGGGTCCGGATCATCGGCGAGCGCGACGACCTCGATCGGGACATCCTGAAGCTGCTGGACGAGGCGGAAAGCCTGACCCGGCTCAACAGCGGTCTCGTTCTCGTCGTTGCCTTCAACTACGGAGCGCGGCAGGAGATCGCCCGCGCGGCGCGGCGCATCGCCCGAGACGTGGCGGCGGGCGCGGTCGGACCCGATGAGGTCACGGCCGAGATGTTCGCCCAGCACCTGGATGCGCCCGACGTGCCCGATCCGGATCTGATCATCCGCACCAGCGGCGAGCAGCGCCTGTCCAATTTCCTGCTGTGGCAGGCGGCCTACAGCGAGCTGGTGTTCGTGCCCGTGCATTGGCCCGATTTCGATCGTACGGTGCTCGAGAACGCGCTTGCCGAATATCGAAGTCGCGAGCGGCGGTTCGGCGGGTTGACGGCGCGCGCCGGGTCGTGACGGTGACCAAATCCGAACCGGCCGTCGACGCCCGCGCGAGACCGGGCCGCGAGCTGGCGCTGCGCATCGCGTCGGCACTGGTGCTGGCGCCGCTGGCGATCGTGGCGGCCTGGCTCGGCGGGGCCTGGTTCCTGGCGTTCTGGACCATCGGGGCGATCGGCGTCCTGTGGGAGTGGACCCGGCTCGTCGCCGGCCGCAAGGTGTGGCCGGTGGTAACCGTCGCCGGACTGGTCATTTTGGGGGCCGCCTGGCTGCTTGCGGCCGCACGCCCGGAGGCGACCATCGCGGCGCTCGCCGTCGGGACGTTGCTGGCGGCTGGACTCGGTCCCGCCGGCAAGCGCATATGGGTTGGCGGCGGCTGTGCCTATGCGGCAGCGGTGCTGGCCGCTCCGGCGCTGCTGCGCCTCGAGGGGGAGCACGGCGTGGTGGCTTTGCTGTTTCTGTTCGCCGTCGTCTGGATGACCGACGTATTCGCCTATCTCGTCGGGCGAGCCGTCGGCGGCCCGCGGGTGTGGCCGGCCGTGAGCCCGAAGAAGACCTGGTCCGGTGCCATCGGCGGTGCGGTGGCGGGGGCGATTGCCGGTACGATCGTCGCCGTGTGGGCCGGGCTCCCCGATCTGCCGATCCTCGCGATCGTGAGCTTGGGGCTGTCGACCGTCTCCCAGGCGGGAGATTTTCTCGAATCGGCGCTCAAGCGCCGGTTCGGCGCGAAAGATGCGAGCCATCTGATTCCCGGGCATGGGGGACTGATGGACCGGCTCGACGGGTTTCTGGCCGCAGCGACGGCTGCTGCGGTGCTGGGAGTGCTCCGCGGCGGTCTTCATGCCCCGGCGCAAGGTCTGTTGATATGGTAGGCCGATGAGCGCTCCGGCGGGATACGCAAAGAACGGTCGCGGCGAGGTCGCGCCGCGCACGGTGTCGATCCTCGGCGCCACCGGGTCGATCGGCGCGAGCACGGCGGACCTGCTCAGGCGCCGGCCCGATGCCTACCGCGTGGAGGCGTTGTGCTCGCACCGCAATGCCGATGCTCTGGCCCGGCTCGCCAGGGAACTCGGCGCCCGCTTTGCGGCGGTCGCCGATCCGGCCGCCTACCGCGCCCTGAAGCAGGGGCTGTCCGGCAGCGGCATCGAGGCTGCCGCCGGCGCCGAAAGCGTGGTCGAAGCGGCGCAACGCCCCGCCGACTGGGTCATGGCGGCGATTGCGGGCTCGACCGGCCTTGCCCCAACGCTTGCCGCGGTCGAGCGCGGGGGCACGGTCGCGGTCGCCAACAAGGAGTGCCTGGTGTGCGCCGGTATGCTGTTCATGTCGCGCGCCGCGCAGGCCGGAACGACGGTGCTGCCGG
>JBEKZK010000084.1:0-10843 GCA_049509935.1 Xanthobacteraceae bacterium
CCTGCAAACAAGCATAGCTCAACGCCAGCGGAATTCGTCGGTTCCGCCGGATGGAACCGTCCTGCGCCGAGGAACATTGGACAGCCGAGCACGTTCCCGGATTGGGCCTGGCACCGGTCGCTGCGCCCGAAAAAAAGCCGCGTAGCGCAGCCGGGCGGGCAGACGCAAATGCGGACCGCCCGCTGCGATCCCGGTGCTCTCCACCACGGTCGCGCGCGGCGACCCTGCGAGCTATGAGGCGATCGCTTCGAGCCGCCGCCGTGTGGTCGCGGGCCCGAACAGGCCGATGACCGCGAACACGATCACCATGGCGCCGGCAATGAAGGCAAATACGCCGAGGGTGCCGTACTGGCCGAGGAGGAAAGCGATGACATATCCGGAGAAGATCGCCGAGAAACGGCTCCACGAATAGACGAAGCCCACGGCCTGGGCCCGAATCCGGGTCGGATACAGCTCCGTCTGATAGGCATGGAACGAAAACGACAGCCAATTGTTCGCCAGCGTGATCAGCAGGCCGAAGACGATGACGCCGACCGCCGTGTGCTGCTGCGAGAACATCAGGCCGAACGCCGCGATGCCGAGCGCCGACCAGGCAATCTGCCACTTGCGCTCAAGACTGTCGGCGAACCGGATCGCAATGAGCGGTGCGATCGGATTGGCGATCGCGATGATGAAGGTGTAGAGGAGCGACCGGGTGACGTCGACACCCTGTGAGATCAGGAAGGTCGGAACCCAGCTGGCGAATCCATAATAGCCGATCGTCTGAAACAAATTGTAGATCACCAGCATGACGGTGCGGCCGCGATAGGCCGGGCTCCACATCTCGGTCCAGGCTCCCGTCCTGCCGTCGGCCTCGCCTTCGACGATCTCCGGCGCCGGGAGCGGGCGCCCGGTCTCCTGCTCGGCCTGGCGCTCCATGTCGGACACGATGCGGTCGGCTTCGGCCACGCGGCCGTGCTGGGCGAGCCAGCGCGGGGATTCCGGCAGGCCGAGCCTGATCCACCAGACCGCCACCGCGCCGACGGAGCCGATGACCACGACCCAGCGCCAGCCGTCCCAGCCGAGAAAAGTGATCGGAACGAGCAGCCAGGAAAGAAAGGCGACGACCGGCACCACGGTGAACATGATGAACTGATTGTAGGCGAAAGCCGATCCGCGCTGCTGCCGCGGCACCAGCTCGGAGATGTAGGTGTCGATGTTCACCAGCTCGACACCGATGCCGATGCTGGCAATCATGCGCCACAGATCGATGCTTTCGGCGGTCGATTGAAACGCCATGATCACCGAGCCGGCCGAATACCATAACAGCGAAAAGGTGAAGATCGAGCGGCGGCCGAACCGGTCGGACAGCCAGCTGAAGAAGATCGTGCCGATGAACAGTCCGGTGAACAGCGCAGCGATGAAACTGGCAAATCCCTCGAAATCGAACAGTCCCTGCGTGGTTGGCTTGAAGATCCCGCCCCTGAACAAGCCGACCGCGATATAGGCGGTAAAGAACAGGTCGTAGAACTCGAACCAGCCGCCCAGGGAGATCAGCGTGATGAGCTTGCGTACGTGGCGCGTCGGCGGCAATCGATCGATGCGCGCCGCGATCGGCGCTCCCTTCGGCGTTTCCATGGCTTTCTCGCTCGCCGTCTGACCGCTCGGCGTCCAACCTGGACCGGCCCAGGCGGATTTTCAAGTTGTCGACGAGGCTGGTGGGCACCGATGATGCTCGGTCCCAGCGGTGAGAAAACCGCCGTCTGCGGCACGGCGTCCGGGAACAGCCGACCCGGATATCCGTTGTCAGACCGTATCGGAGTTGCAGCAATGAAACTTGACTCTCTGTTCACTGGCGGTGCGTTCAATCGGCGCCGCATGATGAGGGGGGCCGGTGCCGCCGCCAGCGCCGCCGCCCTGGCGAATGTTGCGGGGCGGGCCGCCGCCGCGCAGCCGGTGTCGACCGCGACGCGGCCCGCGACCTCAGGCACGCGACCGCAGACCGGCGGGCTGCGCACGCGCATGATCGGCTACATGCTGGCGCACGAGCAGTTCCCGGTCCCCGACCTGGTCGAGATCGGAACCGCCGCCGACCGCGCCGGCTTCGATCTTCTGGCGACCAGCGACCACATGCAGCCGTGGCAGGCCAACGAGCGTCACGCCGGCGAAGCCTGGGTCACGCTCGGCGCTCTGGGGAGCCAGGCCCGGAACGCATGGATGGGCACGGCTGTCACGTGTCCGACCCTGCGCTACAACCCGGCCGTCGTCGCCCAGGCGTTTGCGTCGCTCAGCCTGCTGTATCCCGGCCGGATCTTTCTCGGCGTCGGATCGGGCGAGGCGCTCAACGAGCAGGCCGCGACCGGCGAGTGGCCCAAATGGCCGGAGCGATGGGATCGGCTGGTCGAGGCGATCGGCATCATCCGCGAGCTGTGGAGCGGACGTCAGGTGAGCCACAAGGGCACCTACTACACGGTCGAGGCGAAGCTCTATGATCCGCCGCCGCAACCGATTCCGCTGCTCACCGCAGCCAACGGCCGCAAGTCGATGCGCCTCGCCGGCCAGCACGGCGACGGGCTCATCACCGATCCGCTGACCTGGAAACAATTCAAGTCCGAATGGGAATCCGGTGCCCGGGAGGCCGGCAAGAATCCCGCCGACATGCCGGTCCTGGTCGAGCAATTCGTCGTGGTCGGCGACGACGCCCAGGCCAGGCGCGCCGCCGAGCTGTGGCGCTTCCTGCCGAAGGCCTTCAAGGCCTACTACAATATCGAGGACCCGGCCGCGATCCAGCACCGCGCGGAAGCCGACATTCCGCTCGACAAGATCATCGGCGACTGGCCGGTCGGCACCGACCCGGCGGTGCACGTCGAGGCGATCACCGAGCTGTTCGACAGCGGCGTGACCATCGTGAACATTCACAGCGGGCAAGCTGATCAACAGGCGGTGCTGCAGTTCTATGGATCGCGCGTGCTGCCGGCCCTGCGCCAGCGCGGCTGAGGCATCTCGCCGGCAGTCTGAACACTGCGGGCCCGCGCCGCCGCGCCGGCCGAGCCCCGTGTCGACCTGCAAGACCTCGATAAAAGAGGCGCTATCCGCGGATCACGCAGGCGAGAAATCCCTCCAGCGTCATGGGCTCGCGGCCGAGCAGCCAGCGGAGCGTATTGGTATTTCCTGCGAGCCCGCTGCGCGCGTACCAGCGGAACATCCGGACCAGCGTCGCGCGCTGATAGTCGCCCATCCCCGCGGCGCGAGCGTGGGCATCGAAATCTTCGGGCGATTGCGGCTCGGCGCGGATCCGCCGCCCGAGGGCGCGGCCGAGCGCGGCGGCGACCGCCACCTGGTCGAGAGGCGGCGTTCCGACGAGCTCGTAGGTCGCCGCGGCATGCCCGGCCGTCGTGAGCACCGCGGCGGCGACCTCGGCGACGTCGTCGAGGTCGACCAGGCTCAGCCGGGTCGCCGGCGGATACGGAAAGCCGTAGATGCCGTGCTCGCTGATGCGCCGCCAGCCCGCCAGGATGTTCTGCATATAGGGGGCAGGCTGCAGGATCGTGACATCGAGATCCGTGTCGAGCAGCATCTCCTCGACGCGAAGCTTGTCCCAGTGATGCGGCATCGCCTCGATCTGCGGATGCAGGACCGAGTGATAGACGACGCGGCTCACCCCGATCCGCCGCGCCGCCGCGATGAGGTCGCGGCCGATTACGACCTCGTCGGGGCTGACATTGGGACAGACGTGATAGATCGCGCATGCGCCTTCCGCCGCCGTCAGGAGCGCCGAGGGGTCCCGCATGTCGCCGACGCTGACCGCCTGGACGCCGAGCGCCCGCATCGCTTCGGTCTGCTCGTCGCGGTGAACGAACGCCCGAACCATCTCGCCGCGCGCCACCAGCGCCCGGATCACCGCCTTGCCGGTCTTGCCGCCGGCACCGGTGACGAGGATCATCTTATCCGCCGCGCCAGCGCCGGGCGGTCGGCGACGAGGACCCGCGGCGGCGATCGCATCGCCGTCTCCCCGTTCACTCGCCGAGGTCGACGATCGCGATGACGGGCCCGCCGCCGTGCGGGCCCTGATGCATGGCGTCGACCGAGACGAACACCGCGGGATCGCCGATCGCGGCGGCCGCCACGCCGCCCACCGCGCCCTTGGAATGCCGGTGATGGTGGACGTCGGAGTCGTCCAGCATGATCTGGCGGCGCCCGCGCAGGCTTCCGCGCCGATCCGCCTCGCACTTGATGAAGCAGTTCACCAGCCGCCCCTTCAGATCGTCGGCCCGCGGCCGCTCCGGCAGGTCGAGGCCGGCGTTGCGGATCGCCGCATAGATGCCGTCGATGTCGAGCGCGTCGCGCATCACGGCGTGTCCGATCGCATAGCGGCCGCCGGCGCCGGCGCGGTTGCCGAGCAGCACGATCTGCGCCTGGGTCAGCTCGACGCCGGACGAGCATGACGCCACCGACGAATAGAGATCGAGGTCCTTGCAGATCGCCTCGGCCGGCGGCATCGCGATTTCGCCGAGAGCAACGCCGATGCCGAGCGCGGTCGTGCCATTGGAGACGCCCATCGAATCGTGCACCTCGCACGCCACCGTCTTGCCGCGGGATTCGGCCTCGTGCACCCACTCGATGGTGAGCAGCGGCGTCTTGGTCTGCACGTAGTGCACGTCCGCCGGGTCGGTGATGCCGGCGTCCCGCATCGCGGCCTTCACGGCGGCCGCGACCTTTTCCACCATCGCCGGCCGGCCGATGTCCTCGGGCAGGATGTCGGCGCTCAGCGCGGTTCCGATCGTCAGGCGAGCCTGCGCTGCCGGACCGGACTTGCCGTTGCGCGCGAAGATCGTGGCGTGCGGCGTGATCACGCCGTCGCAGCCGCCCGACCACACCATCGGGACCTTGGCGATCTCGTCCTCGCGGCGCGTTCCGAGGCGGGCGAGCACCCGGCGAAACGCCTGGTCGGCGAGGATGCGGGTGAAGTCGTTGACCCCGCCATTGCCCTCGGTCTTGCCGATCACCGCCACCACCTCGTCGGCGGAGAACTGCCCCGATCTGATGCAGGCCTCGAGCCCCGAGCCGTCCTGCACGCTCTTCAGCTCGACTTTGGCAACCTCGATGGCCATCCCGTCCCCCTTTGCGATACCATCACGACTTCGCCATGGCGTCGTAGCCCGGCCCGCGATCGATCATCGGCAGCGGCTGGCGCGCCGCCCGCAGCCGGACGCGCAACGCCTCGGTTGCCGGGAGATCGACCACAACGTCGTCCCCGCCGAGCACGACACCGTAATCCTCGCGCGCAGCGCGAGGCGAGACCCTGCCGTCGGTCACGTCGCGGAGCACGAGGGCGGGCTCGCGGTCGAGCGGATCGCCCCAGCCGCCGCCGCCGGTCGTCACCACGCGCACCACCTCGCCGGCCAGCACCGGCTCGCCGTCGACCAGCCCGCCGAGATCACGCGGGGACCCTTCGATGTCGACGGTGACGCAGAACGGTTGCCCGGCCTTGCCGCCGGCGAGACCGTAGCAGCCGAGGCGAACGCGGTCGGCGGTCACGATGGTGCGGCAGTCGACCAGCGCCCGGTAGTGCTTCTCGTACCCGAGGCCGCCGCGGCGCTTGCCGGCGCCACCCGAATCGGTGCGCAGCGCGAGCTTCTCCACCAGCAGCGGAAAGCGCGTCTCGGTGAACTCGGCCGGCTGGTTGCGCGAGTCCGGGACGATATGGATCGCGTCGTTGCCGTCGGCGTAGAAGCGCCCACCCGACCCGCCGCCGAGCACCTCGCGCGACAGGAACGGCCGGCCCTCGCGGTCGATGCCGAAGAATCCGGTGTAGCGGATGGTCTCCTGGTCGGCCGGCATGCGCCCGTCGACCGCCTGCGCCACCACGCCGGCCAGCAGGCCGAGGCAGCGGAGCAGCACGAAGGAGCGCGCATTGGTCGCCGCCGGCCATTCCGGTGTGACCAGGGTGCCCTTGGGCGGAAAGATGATGTCGAATACCTCGCAGACGCCCTCGTTGACGTGGATCTCGGCGGCGCGTTCCGGCGTGTCGGCGAGGTTGCGCAGGATCGGCGCGATCCATTTGATCAGGAAGGCGCCGCCCGCATAGTCGGCCGGCCAGTTGATCGGGCCCGGAGACTGCGGATCGGTGCCGCTGAAGTCGAGGGTGATGCGGCCGCCGCGCTTGATCATCTTCAGCTTGAGCTTGTGCAGCCGCGGCGCGCTCACCCCGTCGTGCTCGACGTAGTCCTCCCAGAGGTATTCGCCGTCGGCGATCCTGGGCAGCAGCTCGTCGCGGTAGATGTCGCGGCACTTGTCGAGGATCGCCTGGAAGCACGCCTCGACGGTTCCCGCGCCGAACCGCTCGAACAGCTCCGCCATGCGGCGCGCCCCCATCACGCAGGCCTGCACCTCGCTGTCGAGGTCGGCCGCCAGCATGTCGGGAACCCGGGTGTTGCGGCGGATGATGGTGAGCACCGCCTCGTTGCGCACGCCCGCGTCGTAGAGCCTGATCGGCGGCACCGCCAGGCCTTCCTCGAACACGGTGCGCGCGGTGCCGGGCATCGAGCCCGGCACGCGACCGCCGATGTCGTCGTGATGACCGAAGGCCTGGATATAGGCCACCACCTCGCCGCCGTGGAACACCGGCACCGTGCTGCACAGGTCCGGCAGGTGCCCGATGCTGCCTTCGGTCAGATAGGTATCATTCATCAGGAAGACGTCGCCCGGCCGCATGGTCTGCGGCGGGAAGTCGCGCACCACCGCATTGGGCATCGCCGAGTAGGAACGGCCGGTCAGCTTGCGGCAATGACGATCGAACAGGCCGACGCGGAAGTCGTGCGCCTCGCGGATCATCGGGCTGCGCGCGGTGCGCTCGATCGCGTACTCGATCTCCGCCTCGATCGAGTTGAGGGTGCCTTCGACGATCTGCAGGATGATCGGGTCGACCTCGGCCGACGGAGCCGCCCCCACCGCGCTCAACGTGGCTGCCGGGGCACTGCTCATGGGGCGGCCTCGGTGGATCGGCGGATGACCAGGATGCCGTGGGCATCGACGGTGAGGAATTGCCGGGGGAACACCACGGTGGTCGAGCCGAATTCCTCGACGATCGCCGGCCCGTCGATCCGCATGTCCGGGCCGAGTGCGGCACGGTCGTAGACCGGAGTCTGGTGGAACGCCGCGGCGAAATAGACCGGTCGCGTGGCGCGCGGCACCGGCAAAGCGCCGATAACGCGCTCGAGCTCCGGCACCGCCGGCCGTTCGATCAGCCCGAAGCCGGAGACGCACAGGTTGACGATCTCGACCTTCTGCCGGCCCGCATAGTTGTAGCCGAAGGTGCGCAAGTGCGCGGCGTGGAACGCCTCGATGGTGGCGGCCACGAACGCCGCGCCGATCGCGCCGCCCGGCGCCTGCACCCGCACCTCCATGGACTGGCCGGCGTAGCGGATGTCGGCCTCGCGCAAGAGGCGGATGTGCTCGGCAGCGATCCCGTTGCGCTCCAGGGTGCCGCGCGCCTCCTGCTCGAGCTCGCCGTAGCGCGTGGCGACGGCGGCGAGGTCGATGGCGTCCTCGTGCATCACCTGGGTGATGATGTGGTCGGTGCGCCAGTCGACGGCCAGCAGCCCGAAGGCGGACAGATTGCCCGGATTGGGCGGCACGATGCAGGCCTGCATGCCGAGAAGGTCCATGACGGCGGCCGACTGCGCCGGCCCGGCGCCGCCGAACGACAGCAACGCAAAGTGGCGCGGATCGATGCCGCGCTGGATGGTCATCTGCCGGATCGAGTTGGTCTGGTTCCAGTTGGCGATCTCGATGATGCCTTCAGCGAGCTGCTCGGCGCCCATGCGCCCGGGAAGCCGCGCGGCAAGCGCCGCAAGCCCGGCGCGGGCGCGCTCGACATCGAGTGCGATGCCGCCACCGATCAGCGCCGGCGGCAGCCGTCCGAGCACCAGGTTGGCGTCGGTGATGGTCGGCTCGGCCCCGCCGTTGGGATAGCACATCGGTCCGGGCTCGGCGCCGGCGCTGCGCGGCCCGACCTTGAGGTGGCCCTCGCGGCTGATCCAGGCGATGGAGCCGCCGCCGGTGCCGATGGTCTCGATGTCGATCATCGGGATGCGCACCGGGAACGGCCCGACGGAACCGCCGTTGGTCAGGTGCGGCTTGCCGCCTTCGATCAGGCAGAGGTCGGTCGAGGTGCCGCCGGCATCGAGCGTCACCACGTCGGGAAAGCCGGCGATCTGCGCGATCACCGCGCTGCCCAGCGCGCCGGCCGCCGGCCCCGACAGCGCCGTCGTGATCGGCTTGCGCACCACCTCGGCGGCGCTGGCGACCCCGCCGCTCGATTGCATGACCAGGAACGGCTTGTCCTCCAGCCCGGGCCCCAGCGCGTCGTGAACGCGGCGGAGGTAGCGCGCCATGTAGGGTTTGACGAAGGCGTCGACCAGGGTCGTCACGGCGCGCTCGTACTCGCGATATTCCGGCAGCACCTCGCAGGACAGCGACAGCGCGCAGTCGGGACATTCCTCGCGGAAGATCTCGGCGACCCGCTTCTCGTGCGCCGGGTTGGCATAGGCGTGGATCAGACAGATGCCGACCGCCGCGACGTTGCGGCGGCGGAAGTGCTGCGCGGCGGCGCGCACGCTCGGCTCGTCGAGCCGGCGCAGCTCGTGGCCGCGAAAGTCGAGCCGGCCGCCGACCTCGCGGACGAGATCGAGCGGCACGATGCGGTCGGGCTTCACCCAGAAGTACGAGTTGCCGTAGCCCGATGGCACCGACTGGCGGGCGATCTCCAGCACGTGGCGGAAGCCTGCCGTGACGATCAGGCCGAGCGCCGTGATCTCGCCCTGCAGCAGCGCGTTGGTGGCAACCGTCGTCCCGTGCGCCAGCCCCGCCACGTCCGCAGGTCCGGCGCCCTCGCGGGCCAGGATCGCCTCGACGCCGCGGACCAGCCCGATCGCCGGGTTCGACGGCGTGCTGGCGACCTTGGTGACCCGCATGGCACCGGCGCGGCTGTCGACCGAGACGATATCGGTGAACGTGCCGCCGGTATCGATGCCGATCCGCAACCGCGGCTGCCCGGCTCCAAGCGTCATTTCGCCATCCTCGCGACCGGCGGCGCACCAGCACTTTTGCAATGTCCGCCGGCCGTCCGGAAATTATCGGCGTGATGCGGACGCGGAGTCAAAAGGTGATTGACGACCTGTTCGCGCTTGATCGGCAGGCGCAGGCGATGGAGGATCGGGCCATGGAGCGGCGTCGAGAGGCGCGCCGGAGGAAGCGCAGATCGTGAAGCGCAGAATAGTCAGGCGCAGAATAAGGGACAAGAAACAATGACCGGACCGGCACCCGCCTTCAGCCGTCTTCTTGCCAAGGAGCTTCCGCCGCCAGCGCCGCGCTGGGCCGGGTTCCCCACCCACAACTTCGTCGGCGGGCACAATGATCCGACGCAGATTCCGGCGGCGGCACTCGCCGAGTCGGCCACCGCGGTGCTGGGACGCAGTGGATCGGCGCTCGCCCTGTACAATTCCGATGGGCCGCAGGGCTGTCGCGCCCTGCGCGAGTTCGTCGTTCGCAAGGTCGCCGGCCGCGCCGACATCAGCTGCGCGACCGACGACGTGCTGATCACCTCGGGATCGGGCCAGGGCCTCGATCTCGTCAACCGGCTGCTCGTCGAGCCCGGCGACACCGTGCTGGTGGAACAGTTCTCCTATGCGGGCGCCATCTCCAAGCTGCGTCGACTCAAGGCGAGCATCGTCGAGATCCCGCTCGATGGCGACGGGCTGCGCACCGACGCGCTCGCGCGCACCCTCGAGCACCTCGGCCGCACCGGCATCGTTCCGAAGTACATCTACGCCATGCCGACGATCCAGAATCCGACCGGTTCGATCCTCACCGCCGAGCGCCGCGGCGAGCTCGTCGCGATCGCGCGCCGGCACGGCGTCCCGATCCTCGAGGACGAGTGCTACGCCGACCTGATCTGGGACCCCGACGTCCCGCCGTCGCTCTACGCCATGGACCCCAGGCAGGTCATTCACATCGGGTCGTTCTCCAAGACGCTGTCGCCGGCGCTGCGTCTCGGCTACATGATCGCCGAATGGGACATCATGAGCCGGCTGGTCGCCTGCAAGCGAGAGGCCGACAGCGGCACCGGCGTGCTCGAGCAGATGATCGTCGCCGATTATTTTTCCCGGAACTTCGATCAGCATGTCGGCGCGCTCAGCCGGGTGCTGCATGGAAAGCTCGACGCCATGGTCGAGGCGCTGGAGGTGGAGTTCGGGACGGCCGTCGAGATGTTCCGCCCCAAGGGCGGCATCTTCCTGTGGATCAAGCTGCCCGATGCGATCGACGTGAGGAAGCTCGTCGCGCCGGCCGCCGCCGCCGGCATCGCATTCAACCCGGGCCCCGAATGGGCGTGCAATCCGGACAGTGCGAAACCCTACATGCGGCTGTGCTTCGCGCTGCCGTCGAAGGACCAGATCAGGGACGGCGTCGCGGCGTTGGCGCGGGTCTGCTTCGAGCAGACCGGCATCCCGGCGCGGGGCGCGAATGTGCGGCGTGCCGCGTCCAGCCCGTCAGCCTGACCGCGCGGCCGTCACCGGAGGGACGCGCCGATGAGCATGATCGTCAACTCGATCGCCTACGAGGCCGGACGGCGAATCGGCCATGTCGATCTCAATCGGCCCGGCGATTCGGAGCCGGGGGACAACCGATTCGTATGGATCGGGCTCGACGAGCCGGACCAGGCCCTGCTGCGAACCGTGCAGTTGCGCTTCGGCCTGCACGACCTCGCAGTCGAGGATGCGCTGGTGGCGCACCAGCGGCCGAAGCTCGAGATCTACGGCGACTCGCTGTTCATCGTGCTGCGCACCGCCCATCTTCGAGACCG
>JBEKZK010000840.1:0-2876 GCA_049509935.1 Xanthobacteraceae bacterium
CCTGATTCTCTACGAGAGCCAGGTTACCGGCGTTCCTTCCGAGATCTTGTCCCAATCGGACGGAGACAATTGCCTCGAATCCTTGCGCGCCCATCTGCGCGATCTCGACGCCGGTCGGGAGACGGTGTCCGACGTCAAGCTCATGGTGCTGGGGAACGGCCGGATCGGCAAGACGCAGATCTGCCGGCGGCTGCGCGGCGAGCCTTACGACGAGAGCGTCGAATCCACCCACGGCATCCTGGTCAGCTCGGCATCGCTGAGACGATCGACCGACGATCGGGGGCGCCTGCAGATCTGGGATTTCGGTGGCCAGGACATCTATCACGGCACCCATGCGCTGTTCATGCGCGGCCGGGCGGTGTTCCTGCTCGCGTGGATCCCGGAGGCCGAGAACACCGCGGAATATGCGCACGGCGGCATCACGTTCCGCAACCAGCCGCTCGCCTATTGGCTCGACTATGTGAGGCAGTTCGGCGGGCCGGAGAGCCCGGTCCTCGTCGTGCAGACGCGGTGCGATCGGCCGGAGGACGAAAGCCTGCAGCCACCCGTGCCGACGCCGGCGCTCGCCGCGTTTCCCTTCCGCAAGCAGTTGCATTGCAGCGCCCGGCTCGATCGCGGCCGCGGTGCGCTCGATGATGCCTTCGGCGACGCAGCGGACTGGCTCGCGCGGCGGGAGGGCGTCGCCGAGATCGGCGCCGGGCGATGGCGCGTGAAACGGCGGCTCGAGGCGATGCGCGACGCCGATGCCGCCTGCCCTCCCGAGGAGCGTCGCTATCGCACCATCGGCCACGAGCAATTCCTCGCACTCTGCCGGGAAGAGGGCGGGATCGAAGCGCCCGACCACCTCCTCGCCTATCTGCACAATGCCGGCACCGTGTTCCATCGCGCCGGACTGTTCGGCGACCGGATCATCATCGATCAGGGCTGGGCGCTGGAATCGATCTACGCGGTGTTTCATCGCGGGAAATGCTTCAAGAAATTGCGCCGTCAGAAAGGTCGCTTCACCAGGTCTGACCTCGGGGAGTGGATCTGGGACGCGGCCGGCCACAGCACCAGGGAGCAGGAGCTCCTTCTCGGCATGATGCAGTCCTGCGGCATCTGTTTCGTCCACCGGCCGGCGCAGCCGGACAAGGGTGTCGAGGCCGAATACATCGCGCCGGACCTGTTGGCGGAAAAATCCGAGATCGCGCTCGAGCTGGCGCAGAAATGGGACGACGACCTTCCGTCCGCCGTCGCGGAGTTCGCCTATCCGCTGCTGCACCCCGGACTGATGCGAGGCCTCATCTCGCGCCTCGGCGGCGACGCCGGGCTCGCTGCCGACTACTGGCGCGGCGGACTCTATGTTTACGAGGTCGGGAGCGGCAGCCGCGCGATGATCGAGCAGACGATGACCGAGCGCTGGCAGGGCCGCATCCGCATCGTGGCGCAGCGCGGCCAGGCGGCCGTTCTGGTGGGACGCCTCACCGGGCTGCTGCGCGAGGCGGAGGGCCGGATGGGGATGACGTCGACGACCCTGTCGCTGACACCGGTGGGGCGGCCGGGAGCCACCAGCCGCCTGTTCCAACGCAAGAAACTCGACGCCCAACCTGCCCCATCGCCCGAGGAGCCGACCCCATCGCCATTGAGGTTCGCCCAGGAGCCCGCCGCCCAGCCGGAATACTACGTCTCCTATGCCTGGGGTGACGACACGCCCGACGGCCGGAAGCGCGAGGCGATCGTCGATCAACTCTGCGCGGCGGCGGCCGAGAGCGGCATCAGGATCAGCCGCGACAAGACGACGCTCGGCGTCGGCGATCAAATCTCGAAATTCATGGGGCGCCTGGGACGGGGCAACCGCGTGTTCGTCGTGCTCAGTGAAAAGTATCTGAAATCTCCATACTGCATGTTCGAGCTGTCCGAGGTATGGCGGAACTGCCGCGAGGACGACGCGGAGTTCCTGAGCCACGTCAGGGTCTACACCCTGCCGGGCACCAGGATATGGACCACGCGCGACCGGGCGCAACATGCCTTGCATTGGAAGCATGAATACGACGCTCTGGCCGCGATGGTCCGGGAGCACGGCGACGAGATCCTCGGCGAGAAGGGCGAGCGCGAATATCGACGGATGAAGAAATTCTCGCGCCAGATCGGAGACATGTTGGCAACCGTGGCCGATATCCTTCAGCCCCGCGATTTCGAGGAGTTGAAAAAGTACGGCTTTTCCGATGTCTCTTAGCCAACTCGAGGAAAAGGATCTGTCATGCGCACATCGGCCATGTTGTCTCTCGCTGCCGTCCTGGTGGCCGCCACCGCGGCCTCGGCCCAGACCGCGGACGACACGACCAGGATGAGGAATCGGGTCAACAATGTCACCTGCCCGAGCTGTCCGACCGTCACCAATCAGACCAAACCGCAGATCCTGCGTCCGGCACAGACTGCGCCCTCGCAGATCAAGCAGGATCCCCATACCGGGGTGCTCTATCGCGCAGGTTCCACGAAGATCAAGGAGGTTCCGGCGCCCCACATGCAACAGACGGCGCCCGCGGTGCGGCGGAGCACGACAACCGCGACGGCGCCGGTGGTGCAACGGAGCACGACGACGGCGCCGGTGGTGCAGCGGAGCACGACGACCGCAACGGCGCCCGTGGTGCAGCGGAGCACGACAACCGCAACGGCGCCGGCCAAGAAGAACTAGATTGGCGTATCCGAAGCGAGAATCATTTCCTGCAGGATCAATTGAGCTCTTGCGAAATCCGCCGATGGGTTTCGCGGTCAAATCGGGCGAGCGCCCGATTTGGCCGCTCTACCCATCCTACGGGAGGAGCCTCCCGTCATCCAACGCATGATGATATTTGACCAAAGCTTCTATCGGCCCGTCGGATTTGCACGACATTTTC
>JBEKZK010000841.1:0-2874 GCA_049509935.1 Xanthobacteraceae bacterium
CCCGCCTCTGGGTCGGCGGAATGGTCGTCGGACTGAAATACATCGTCGGTCTGGTCCACGTCGAGCGAGGACGGGAGAACATTCCGTCGGAACCGTGCCTGATCGTCGCCAACCACCAGTCGCCGTGGGAGACCTACGTTCTCACCCGTCTGTTCCCCGACGCCTCCTTCGTCGCCAAGCACGAGGTCGGCCGGATCCCCATCGTCGGCTGGTTTCTCAAGCGATACCCGATGATCCTGATCGATCGGGAGTCGGGGCCGAGCGCGCTTCGCCGGATGATCACCCAGGGTCGCGCCGCGATCGCCGAGGGGCGCTCCATCATCGTGTTTCCCGAAGGTACGCGCATGAGCGTGCGCGACCGCGTCGCGTTCAAGCGCGGCGTCGAGTTCCTGTATTCGGAGCTCAAGCGGCCGGTGTTGCCCGTCGCGTTGAATTCCGGCGTGCTGTGGGGACCCGACCGCTGGTTCCGATACGCCGGCACCGTCACGGTCTCATACCTGCCGCTGATCGAGCCGGGCCTGTCGCGCAACGCGTTTCGCGACCGGGCGGAGGCCGTGATCCAGGCCGAGAAGGACCGCCTGGTCAGCGAGCTCGATTGCGAGGACTGGATCGAGGCACTCGGATAAAGCATGTCCCGTGCGTAGACCTGCGACGGGCACCTGCTTGGAAAAGGAGCTGGCTCATGGCGTTCAAGGTTCAGGTCGGGCCGGCACAGATCGCGATCCACCAGGGGCAGACGGTGCTGCTGACCGATCCCGACGGACAGGTCGGCTGGCCCAGCACGCGCGGATTGTATTTCCGCGATACCAGGGTGATCAGCGCCTGGGCGATCTACGCCAACGGCGAGCCCTGGGATCTGCTCAACGGCGGCGCCATCGCGCCTCACGCGGCGCGCATCTTCCAGACCAACCGCGCGTTCGCCAGCGAGGACGGGCCGATCGCGCCGCGCACGCTGGGCCTGATGATCGGCCGCCATATCGACGGCGGACTGCACGAGGACATCGACATCACCAACAACAGCCGGAACCCGGTGCGCTTCAACCTGGAGATCGCAATCCGCGCCGATTTCGCCGACATCTTCGAGGTCAAGGGCGACAGCATCGTGCGGCGCGGCCGCATCCTGACCGCTTGGTCGGACAGGCGGCAGACGCTGCGCATCACCTATCGCAACCGGGACTTCCGCCGCGAGGTGATCGTCCGCACCGGTGACGGCGACGGCGAGCCGACGGTCAATGCCAACGGGCGTCTGAGCTTCGACATCAGCCTGAAGGCCGGACAGGCCTGGCATCGCTGCCTGACCTACGACCTGGTGGACGGCGCCACGCGGCTGCGCGCGCCGCGGGACTGCACCCACGACAGCGAGGCGTCGGGCCATGCCGACCAGATGGACCAGTGGCGCCGCACCGTTCTGAAGATCGGCACCAGCAACGAGGAATTCTATCGCTGCTACACCCAGGGCGTTCAGGACATGGCGGCCCTGCGGCTGCCGCTGGCGGGCACCGACCACATGGTGTTCGTGCCCGCCGCCGGATTGCCGTGGTTCGTGGCGCTGTTCGGCCGCGATACGCTGATCGTCTCGTTGCAGACGATGATCGTCTATCCGGAATTCGCCGCCGGGACGCTGGATGTGCTCGGACGGTATCAAGCCACCGAGCGCGACGACTACCGCGATGCCGAGCCGGGCAAGATCCTGCATGAGTATCGCTACGGCGAGCTGGCGCATTTCAAGCTGATCCCGCACACGCCGTACTACGGGACCGCCGACGCGACGCCGCTCTATCTGGTGGCGCTGCACGCGGCGTGGCGGGCGACCGGCGACCGTGCGCTGATCGAGCGGCTGCTGCCCAACGCCGAGGCCTGCCTGGACTGGATCGACACCTACGGCGATCGCGACGGCGACGGCTTCCAGGAATACCAGACGCGCTCGCCGGTCGGCTACGAGAACATGTCGTGGAAGGATTCCGGAGACGCCGTGATGTATGCCGACGGCACCCTGGTGCGCGGGCCGAAGGCGCTGTGCGAGCTGCAGGGCTATGTCTACGACGCCTGGCTGCGCATGGCCGAGGTCTACGACGAATTGGACAACAAGCGGCGCGCCAATGCGCTGCGCCGGAAGGCGGCGGCGCTGTTCAAGAGGTTCAACGAGGTGTTCTGGGACGAGGAGCAGGGCTTCTACGCCTACGCGCTGGACGGCGACAAGAGCAAGGTGCTGTCGGTGACGTCGAATGTCGGGCATTGCCTGTGGTCCGGCATCATCGCGCCGGAGCGCGCGGGCGCGGTGGTCAGGCGCCTGATGCGCAAGGACATGTGGAGCGGCTGGGGCATCCGCACGCTGTCGTCGGATCATCCGTCGTTCAATCCCTACAATTATCAGACCGGGGCGGTGTGGCCGCACGACAATTCGCTGATCGCGCTCGGGATGCGGCGCTACGGCTTCGCCGCGGAGGCGGCCGCCGTGGCGCGCGACATCAGCGGCGCCGCCAGTCATTTCATGCTCAACCAGTTGCCGGAGCTCTATGGCGGGCTGCAGCGCGATCCCACCAGCTTTCCGGTGCAGTACCTCGGCGCCAACGTGCCGCAGGCGTGGGCTGCCGGGGCACCGTTCATGCTGCTGCAGGCGATGCTCGGCCTGCAGCAGGATGCGCCGCGCGGCAAGATTTATGTCGATCCGGCGCTGCCGGCCTGGCTGCCCGACGTGACCTTGATCGATCTGCGGCTGGGGCGGCGACGCTTCGATATCCGCTTCCGGCGAGACGGCCGGGACACGGTGTTCGAGGTGCTGAAGGGCCGGCGCGACGTCGTCGAGCGCAAGCCGGTGCAGGACCGGACCCCAAAGGAAGCCACGGCCCCGGAGTTGGTCCCGGCGCGGTGACG
>JBEKZK010000842.1:0-2871 GCA_049509935.1 Xanthobacteraceae bacterium
ACGTTGATCTCGTGGGTTTCGGCGAGATCGATGTCGCCATGGTCGAGGCGGACGCTCATCGGTCACTCCGCGGCCGACAAAGTGAGGTTCCATCGTCCCGGTTGAGGGGAGGACGAGGCGTCGGGCCGGCTCGCCTCGCGATCGAGGTCACGGCTGGCGAGCCGCAGCACCTCGGCAACGGCGTCGCCGTAGAGCGCCCGATAGGCGGCCATCGACCGGGAGAACACGTTGTAGATGACGACGGCCGGGATCGCGGCGAGCAGCCCCAGCGCGGTCGCCAGCAGCGCCTCGGCGATACCCGGCGCGACCACCGCGAGGTTCGTGGTGTGCAGCCGTGATATGCCGATGAAGCTGTTCATGATGCCCCACACGGTGCCGAACAGGCCGACGAACGGCGCGATCGCGCCGATCGTCGCCAGGATTCCCGTGCCGCGCGTCATGCGGCGGGCCGCCGCCGCCTCGATCCGCTCGAGCCGCAGCGCGATGCGGTCCTTGATGCCCTGGCGGTCGGAGATGTCGGACGACATGCGCACCTCGGCGAGCGCGGCGTGCAGCAGGGTCGCGACGCTCCCGCGAACTCCCAGCTGCCGGCCCGCTTGCGCCAGCGACGGCGCCTGGGTGAGCAGCCGTAGCGCCGCCTGCAGCCGTCGCCTGGCGGCGAACACCTCCAGGCCCTTGGCGAGCGCGATCGTCCAGGTGACGAGCGACGCGAAGGCGAGCCCGATCATCACGACCTTCACCACGATGTCGGCGCTCAGGAACATTCCCCACGGGGTCAGGTCCCGGGGAAGCAGCGAGCCGGAATCCGGCGGTGCAATCTGCACGACCTTGGCCGTCGGACCATCGGTCCTCGGTGTGGCGGCCTCGCCGGCCGCCGCGGCGTTGCCCGGTGCGGCCGCCGGCTCGATCTGCGCCGCCGCCATGCCGGACAGCATGGCGACGACGAGACCTGCCGCCAAGGCTCGCGTCAGCGCGGCGGATTTTCTGGTGGTATCGAGCTTGGTCATCGCGAAAACCAGTCCTTTGCCGCCGAAGGTTGAGAGGGGTACGCCGACCGGCAGATCGGCGCATCGGCACAAGCCATGTGACATTCGATCGACCAGTGACCCACGTCGGCCCAATCCCCCCAGACCAATCGCAACGGTAGACACGATCGAGAGGTGGGAGCAAGAGTTTGTCTCACCATAGTGTGATATAGTCGCAAAAAAATCATACATGCATCCCTCTGGATGCCCGTGTAGGCTTGTGGCGTGGTGCCTATCCACTTGCAGGGCCGAACAACCAGCATGATCATGAGTATGATACGGCCGAAGGAACAGCATACTGCCGTCCCACGTGTAAGTCGGAAGTCGGGTGCGGCGTCCGGGCGATGCGCATGGCACCAGGACGGGTCCACTTCGAGGCTCCCGGGGACCCGCGTTCGATCACCGCCGCATGTGACACCGATGGCGCCCGCGAACAGCTGGTGATCGGTGCCAGTACGTATCGCCGCATGTCACAACTTCTGCGACAGGCCGATGAAAAAGCCGCGGCGCGGCCCGTATTGCGGCGCGAACACGCCGATGCCCGAACCGTCCCGAATCTCGTAGATGGTGTCGAAGACGTTGACCACGTCGAAACGGACCGTGAGCGACTTGCCGTCGGCGATCCGGAGCTCGCGGGAGATCCCGGTGTTGAATTGGGTGTAGGCCGGCACGTGATCGGTGTTGGCAAAGCCGGATCGCAGCCCGCTTCCGTAGATCATGTCGGCGCTGCAGCGGGTGCCTTGCCACAGCCAGGACACGCCGGCCGATGCCGACACGGTCTGCGAGTGGTCGGTGTAGATCCAGTTGTTCGCGATATAAGCGAGCTCGTCCGGCGCAAACAGGAACTGGTTGGATACGACGGTGGTCGCCATCTGCTCCGCCCAGGCGAGATTGCCGTAGGCGCGAAAGCCGCCCGACGTGTATGTCAGCTTGAATTCGAGGCCTTTGTTGACGCCCCTCGCGTAGTTGAACCCGTCGAGCACGTAGGCTTGGCCGAACTGTCCGTCGTCGAGCAGGTCCCGGGCAACCTTGTAGTAGGCGTCAACGCCGAGCTCGAGGCCCGGGACGATCCGCTGCACGACGCCGACGTCGTAGACGTCGGAGCGTTCCGGCAGGACCGGCTCGTTCTGACTGACGGCGGATTGCGCCGACGTGTTGGTGAACAGGGCGATATTGGTCGGCGTGGCGATCACCTGGGACGGCGGCGTGAAGTTGCGCGAGTAGCCGCCGTGGAACGTCGTGCCGTCGAACGGTTTGTAGACCAAGCTCAGCCGCGGGCTGAACTGGTTGGCATCGACGAACTGATCCATCTGGTCGAACCGAAGCCCGATATTCATGGTCAGCTGGCTGGTGATCTTCCACTCGTCCTGGACATAAAGCCCGGCCAGCCAGCCGAGCTTCCCTGTCGCGTCGACGATGGTCGGCGGTGGATTGGCCGTTATGTCGAGCGGGTTGCCCATGCTGTCTGTTTGAAATACGACATTGCTGCTGGTGACCTGGCTCTGCTCGCCGCTGAAAATGAATCCGCTGCGCAACGTGTGAGAGTCATCGAGTCGATAGGCCGCATCGCCTTGGACGCCATTGAGGAAGCTGCTGCGGAACACATTGGATGCGATGCCGTTAAAGGCGAGGTCGCCGATGGTGTCGGGAATGAAGTTCACGCTGCTGTATCGGGAAAAGTAGGAAAGCTGCAGGTCGAGATTGCCGACGGACTTCTGCATGGCGAGCACGTTGTAGTAGTGGCGTTCGATCTGGGGTTCGTTGAGAAGCGATGAATCGAAGTTGTTGACGAAGCCGGGGACCATGGTGGTGCCCGGTCCGGCGGGACCGGTGAAGACCGGAATCT
>JBEKZK010000843.1:0-2868 GCA_049509935.1 Xanthobacteraceae bacterium
CGTGTTGCCATTCGACGGCGCGGCGGCACGGGAATATGCAGACATTGCGTCGACCCGTCGTCGGGCCGGTCGCCCAATCTCGGTGGCCGATGCGCAGATTGCAGCGATCGCCCGCTCCCGCGGAGCTGCTTTGGCGACGAGGAACACCGCGGATTTCTCCCAGTGTGGAGTGGATGTGATCGACCCGTGGCTCTAATTGCTGCAGCCGCCGCGCTCGGCGAGATGACTATGCGACGGCGGCGAGCGGACGCCAGTCGTTCGCCAGCGCCAAATGCGCCTCGGTCCTGTCCTGCAGGCCCGCGAGGTCCAGGCCCTCGACCATCTCGCGCACTACGAGGCCGTCGGGGGTGACGTCGATGACCGCGAGATTGGTATAGATCCGCTTGACGCAAGCTGCGGCGGTCAACGGGTAACCGCACGACTTGCGGATGCGCGGCCGGCCATCCTTGGTCGTGTGCTCGAGGATGGCGCGCACCTCCTTGGCGCCGACCGCGAGGTCCATGGCGCCGCCGACACCGGGCGGAAAGCCCGGATCTTCGGTGGTCCAGTTCGCCAGATCCCCGTTTTCCGCGACCTCGAAGGCGCCCAGCAGCGACACGTCGAGATGGCCGCCGCGGATCATCAGGAAGGCATCGTTGTGGTGGAAGAACGAGCCTCCGGGGACCAGCGTGGTCAACCCCTTGCCGGCGTTGATGAGGTCGCGATCGGCCTCGTGCGGCGCCGGCGCCCGCCCCATGCCGAGAATCCCGTTCTCGCTGTGGAACACCACCTCGCGGCCCTCCGGAATGAAATCGGACACCAGCGTCGGCAGCCCGATGCCGAGATTGACGTAGGCGCCGTCGGGCATGTCCTGGGCGGCGCGCCAGGCCATCTGGCGGCGGGACAGCGGGGTCATGCAGTCCTCCTCATCGAACGTGCTCTCATCGTCGCCCGGACCGGCGTGTCGGTTTCGTGTCAGTTCGGTCCGGCCAGAGCGCTTTCCGATAAGGTTGACCATGAAATCTCACGGCCTGTAATCGGAAAGCGCTCTAGCATCGACGTTTGTCGCATTTCCTTTCGGACCGGTGTCCACTTTTCCGGGAAATGCTCTATACCACCACGACGCGGTCGACGAAGATGCCCGGTGTATGCACGCATTCCGGATCGATCGCGCCGAGCTCGACCATCGTCCTGACCTGCACGATGCTCAGCTCCGCCGCCATGGCCATCACCGGGTTGAAGTTGCGCGCGGATTTCCGGTAGGTCAGGTTGCCCCAGCGATCCGCCCGATCGGCCTTGAGCAGCGCCACGTCGCCCTTGAGCGGCATCTCGAGGACGTAGGTCTTGCCGGCGATCTCGCGCACCTCCTTGCCGGCGGCGAGCTTGGTGCCGACCGACACCCGCGCATAGAAGCCACCGAGTCCGGCCGCGGCGGCGCGCATGCGCTCGCTCAGGGTGCCCTGCGGCACCAGCTCCAGCTCGATCCGGCCCTCCTTGTAGGCCTTGTCGAAGGCCCGCGGATCATCGGATCGCGGGTAGGAGCAGACGATCTTGCGCACCCTGTTGTTGTCGATGAGCGCGGCGAGCCCGGTGGTGCCGACGCCGGCATTGTTGGACACGACCACGAGATCGCGGGCCCCCTGCGCGAGCAGTGCATCGATCAGCTCGTCCGGCGCCCCCACCGCACCGAACCCGCCGCACAGCACGGTCGAGCCGTCGCGGATGCCCTCGAGCGCCTCCGGGATGCCGGCAACCTGCTTGTCGATCATCGCCGGCGCGACCCGATGGCGGCCGGCACGGGAGAACCCGGCGAATGGCGGGCTGAAGTCACGGACATTTGTTCTCGTTGCGCTTCATGGACGGCGCCGCATCATCCCGAAACAGTCGCTCCCCGGCAAGCCCGATGTCGAGACCACGCCGACGTTCGTCATCCACGGCGGGGCCAACCGGAGGCCAATGCGCGGCGCGTTGACGCCGACGGTGCTGCGGCGGAGTATCGACGACGCCCCGAATGACCGACACGAGCCGCACCGAGGGAGAGCCGCCGTGCCCCGCTTCATCATCGAGCCGCATTTCCGTCTGCCCGAATGGGTCGCCGAGGAGAAGGGCTATTTCCGCCGGGAGGGGCTCGACTACGAATTCCGCGAATTCATCCGCTCGACGGACGGGGCGCATCACCACACCGTCGGCAAGGCGGGCGCGTTCCAGAGCATCGAGCAGGGCCGCGTGTCCAACGTGACCTGCGCGTGCCACTGGACCGTCAACGTCGCGGCCTCGCGCGGTCACACCAAGATGTTCGCGGACGCCTACTCGGTCGCGCCGTCGGCGGTCTTCGTTCCCGCGGGCTCGGCCGTCCGCACGCCTGAGGATCTCGCCGGCGTGCCGATCTCGGTCGGCTACCAGTCGGGAAGCCACTACGCGACCATCCAGGCGCTCGAGCCCTACCTGACGGCCGATCGGATCAACCTGTCGTTCGCCGAGGGCATGCTGTTCGGCCGCATGGAAGCCTTTCTCGACGGCGCGACGCCGGCGTGCACCCTGTTCGGCGGTCCCTGCTACTTCGCCGAGCAGCTGGGTTTTCGCAAGATCATCGACACCACCTTCATGATCGCCGCCATGATCAACGGCGAGCCCGATCCGGACGATGTGCGCAAATATTTCGCTGCGCTGCGGCGGGCGCAGCGCGACATCGACCTGCGCCCCGAGCTCTACACGCACTATTACAGGAACGAGTTCCCCGAGCGCCTTCACGCCCGCATGGACACCCGCCGCTGGGGACCGGGCGAGCGCATCGTGTTCGAGCCCTACAGCAAGGAGATGTTCGAGCAGTCGTTCGACTGGATCGCCCGCCACGAGATTTTCGAAGGCAGCGGGATGGGATCGGGACGA
>JBEKZK010000844.1:0-3320 GCA_049509935.1 Xanthobacteraceae bacterium
CGACCGACGCAATCGCGATCAGCGCGCAAATGCGCATGCCTTCAACGTCAGACCGCCTGGTTCGGAGATCGTCGCGGAGCCGGCCGGCCAGGTGAATTATGCGTTGATACTTCCGGGCCAGCAGCTGAGCATCACTGTCGTGGCGAAAGCTTGGTTGACGTCGCTGGCGTGCCCGAAGGCAACGGACCTGGGCTATCCGCACGAACCGTGGACCCGTGGCACATCTCGTCCGCCATCTCCCATCACGTCGGCGCCGCCTCGCCTGCATGTTCGATCAGATGCGGGATGGGACGGATGAGCGGCAGGACCAGCTCGCGCCCGGCGGCCTGGAGAGCCTGGACCAGTCCCTTGTAGGGGGCGAGACGCAGGTATTGATCCGCGAGGATCGCCACCGTATGGCGATTGCCGTGATCGGTGGCGTATAGATCGATTCCTTCGAGCGCGCCCGCGAGCTGAAGCGCTGTCAAGGCCGGGGCCGGGCACACGCCGATTCCGGCGCGCACCAGCGCGAGCGCCACGTCATTGGTGCGGCTATGCGCGACTATGCGATGAGTCGGCAGCAGCGCGTGCTGCGTCCCGAAATTGAACTGGATGCAGCAGTTGAGCACGCGACTGGCGTCCGCCGGCGCCGCGTCGAGGTCCCGTATGGCGCCGAGGTCGATCGATTTTGGAACGGCGAATACATAGGGGTCCTCGACGACCGGCACCTGGCGGAAGCCGATGCTCGATTGCGCGACCGAGTCCGTGGCGATCAGGCCGATGTCGGCCTGCCGCGAGTACAGCATTTCGAGCACTTCGCCGGGAGCCGCCTCGTGGATGTCGATTTCGAGTCCCGAGCCGGTGCCGCCGCAGCGCTTGAGTGCATCCGGCAGCAGCGCCTTGATCACCGAGTTGAGGCCGGCGATGCGGACTATGGAGCGCTTCCCGGCGGTGAATTCCCGCAAGCCGGCTTCCGCCTCATTGATCTCCTTGACGATGCTTTGCGCGTGCCGGAGCAGTACCTGCCCCGCATCGGTCAGCTCCATGCGATTGCGGCCTCTGCCGAAAAGCCGTGTCCCGACGCTTTCCTCCAGGCGCGCCAACTGCTGGGAGAGCGAGGGTTGCGCGAGACCGAGTTGCTTGCTGGCGCGGGTCAGCGTCGCGGACTGCGCGACGGCGAGAAAGATTCGGAGTTGATGGAGTGTCATGCCAGGCTGACTTTTCGCTCGACGCGGGGTCATCGCTCGTTCGGAACCTCGCCACCATGGCGGATTGCTCCCATGCAGCATAGCGTCGTGGTGCTATCGGTTATTGCAATAGTAGATATAGAGCCTTGCCTTACTGACAGCGTTGCGGAGTTCGGGCTACATAGCGTGCGTAGCATCTCCGCCCCCAATGGGCCGTCACAAGGAGCGACACCATGGCATGGACCACGCCCGTTATCGTTGAAATCTGCATCGGCCTCGAGATCAACGGTTATCTGCCGGCCGAGTTCTGATATTCCGGTTTTTCCGCCCGTCGCGGGCTGGCACTGGAATCTTTCGATTCTGCAAGGGATTGACGCCTCAGGGCGTAAGAGGGGCAAAACCCGTGGCGGTATGATTATACGATTCACGGGAGGTATCGAGTCAGATTCATTCTTGGCATGTCGCCGCCGGATGATCTGGACCGCCTGTCGCACGCCGAGCTGAAGGGCTTGGTGGTCAAGCAGTGGGAGCAGTTGGTCGAGTTGCAGCGAATGGTGGCAGCGCTGCGCGATGAGATTGCCCGGCTCAAGGGCGGTCCGGGCCGGCCGAACATCAAGCCGAGCGGCATGGAGCGTGGGACCGAGCCGAAGCCGCTGGGAAGCTCGGGCGACAGGAAGCGCCCGAGGGGCAGCACGCGGTCGAAACTTTCGATCCACGAGGATCGGACCGTCAGGGTGGCGGCGCCGCCACGCGGCTCTCGCTTCAAGGGCTATACGAGCTTCGTGGTGCAGGATCTGGTGATCCGTCCGCACGTCGTGAACTTTCGCTGCGAGCGTTGGCAGACGCCGGATGGGGACATCATGACGGCGCCGCTGCCTGCCGGCATCGATGGCCATTTCGGCCCGGAATTGCGCCGCTTCGTGCTCGCCCAATACCATCAAGGGCAGACGACGGTACCGCGACTGGTGACGCTGTTGCGCAGTATCGGCATCTTCATCTCCAAGCGCCAAGTGGTTCGCCTGCTGATCGAGGGCCAGGACGACTTCCTTGCCGAGGCTCGCGATGTGTTGCGCGCCGGGCTTTCGAGCGCCACGTGGATCACGGTGGACGACACCGGCGCCCGCCACAAGACCACCAACGGCTTCTGCACGCAGATGGGCAATGCCCACTTCGCCTGGTTCGGCACCACCGCCTCCAAGAGCCGGCTCAACTTCCTCGCGTTGCTGCGCGCTGGCCACGACGACTACATCATCAATCCCGAGGCGCTGGCCTACATGCGCGAACGCGCGCTGGCCGCCCATGTGATCGCTCGCCTGGCCGAGCATCCCGACCGCTGCTTCGTCGATCAGGAAGCCTGGAGCTCCCACCTCGGAAGGCTCGGCATCTCGGCGCTCAAGGTCAACCCGGATCCCGTGATGGTCGCCACCGAGGGAGCCCTGTGGGGCAGCATCAAGGCGCACGGCTTCCTTCCCGACACCGTGATCGTCAGCGACGACGCCGGCCAGTTCAATGTCGGCCGCCACGGCCTGTGCTGGGTTCATTGCGAGCGCCTGGTGCACAAGCTCGACACCTTCACGGACGAGAACCGCGCCGCCCAGGCTTCCGTCCGTGAGCTGATCTGGAACCTCTACCGTGATCTCAAGGCCTACCGGTGGGCTCCCACCAGACGGCGCAAGGCCGCACTGCGGACGAGGTTCGATCGCATCTTTACGCGCAAGACCGGCTTCGTCACCCTCGACCGTCTGCTCGCACGGCTCCATGCCAACAAGGGCGAGCTGCTGATGGTGCTCGACCGGCCCGAGATCCCGCTGCACACCAACGGATCGGAGAACGACATCCGCTGCCATGTGACCAGGCGCAAGGTCAGCGGCGGAACCCGCAGCGACGCCGGGAGAGACTGTCGCGACGCCTTCTTTGGCATCGTCAAGACTTGTGCCAAGCTCGAAATCGCGTTCTGGGACTATCTCGGTGCACGCTTGGCGGTCCCGGGAGGCCTCATCATCCCACCCCTGGCCGAACTGGTCGTCGCCCGATCCCGGCCGCCCTGACCGCCACGGGTTTTGCCCCTCTTACGATATTTGTTTGATCGATCGTCGCTCAGATCTGGATTGCGGACCCCTTGCGGACCTCGCACTGGCCGTGTTTCTGGGCGCA
>JBEKZK010000845.1:0-2859 GCA_049509935.1 Xanthobacteraceae bacterium
CTGCTGGCCGAGCACCTGGAGCTGCGCCTGCTGCGCCTTGATGTTGGCCTCGGCGACGGCGACCGCCGCCTTCAGCGCCTGCAGGTTGAGCCGGTCGGTGTCGCCCTGCTGCTTGGTGACCCAGCCCTGGTCGACGAGCTTGCTGTCGCGCGTCCAGGTGACGGTGGCGAGCTCCATGTTGGCCTGGGCCTGGCGCAGCGCCGCCTCGTTCTGCGTCAACGTGGCCTGGGCCTGGCTGATCTGATGGTCGAGCTCGGGCGCGGTGATCTCGGCGAGCAGTTGGCCGGCCTTGACGTGGTCGCCGATGTCGACATGGCGCTTGAGGATGTAGCCGCTGGCGCGGGCATAGATGCTCGCCGCCTCGAACGCCTCGGTCGAGCCCGGCTGGCTCACCACCAGCTTGGCGCCGCTGGCGCGCACCGGCGCGACGCGGACGCTGGGGACGAAGTCGCGGCGCTGCTCGGACGTCGCCAACACGTCGGCCCGCACGCCGTAGTGCCGCCAGAAGCCCCAGCCGAGCGTGCCTGCCAGCAGCAGCAGGACCCCGACGCCGAGGATCTTCCGCCCGGTCCGCCGCACCGGCCGCACTGCCGGCGGGCGGGCGATATCGCGGTGATCGACCGGGGCCGGGTGGCCCGGGTCGAGCTCCTCGGCGACGACGGGCACGCGCTCGAGCTTGCTCAAACCGGATCCTCCGCGAACACGCCATGGGCGGACTTGCCGTCGTTGCCCTTGCGCAGCATGGCGAACAGGTAGGGCACGAACAGCAGGGTGGTGGGGGTGGCGAACAGCAGCCCGCCGATCACGGCGCGCGCCAGCGCCGCGTTCTGCTCCTCGCCGGCGCCGCCGATCGCCATCGGCACCATGCCGACGATCATCGCGGCGGCCGTCATCAGCACCGGCCGGATGCGGGTGCGGCCGGCTGCGATCGCGGCGTCGAACGCGGTGGCGCCGGCGAGCTGCTGCTCGCGCGCGAAGGTGACCAGCAGGATCGAGTTCGCCGAGGCGACGCCGACCGCCATGATGGCGCCCATCAGCGAGGGCACGTTGAGCGTGGTGCCGGTGACGTAGAGCATCGCCAGGATGCCGCAGAACGTGGTCGGCAGCGCCAGGATCACCACGAACGGGTCGGCGAAGTTCTGATAGTTGACCACCATCAGCAGATAGACGAACACCGCGGCGAACAACAGCCCCAGGCTCATGTCGCGGAAGGCGCCGTTCATGCTGTCGATCTGGCCCTGCACCTCGATGGTGTTGCCGGGCGAGAGCTGCTTCTTCGCCTCGGCGACGAGGCGGTCGATCGCCGCCGATACGGTTCCGAGATCGGTGCCCTCGACGTTGGCGTAGACCTCGTAGACCGGCTGGATGTTGGCCTGGTTGGCGTTGGTCGGAATGGCGCTGCGGGTCAGCGTCGCGACATTGTCGAGTAGGCCCGGCACCGGATTGCCGTTCGCCGCCGTGAAGGTGCCGACCGGCGTGTTCTTGAGCTCGTCGAGCGAGCTCACCCGGTATTCCGGGGTCTGCACGGCGAGGAAATACGGCGTGCCGGTCTTCGGATCGGTCCAGAACGTGGGCGACACCTGCACCGAGGAGCTCAGGCTGACGTTGAGGTTGGTGGCGATGCTGTTGGCGGTCATGCCGAACTGCGCGGCGCGGGCGCGGTCGATCGTGGCGTAGAATTCCGGGGCGTTGACCTCCTGCTGCAGATGCGCGTCGGCGACCCCGGGGATCGCCGCGATCTGCTCCCTGAGCTGCCTGGCGACTGCGAGATTCTTCGCCCGGTCGTAGCCGACCGTGCGCACGTTGATCTGCGCCGGGATGCCGAAGTTGAGGATCTGGGTCACCATGTCGGCGGCCTGGAAGTAGAAGATGACCTCCGGGAACGCCGCCGGCAGGGCCTGGCGCAGCGTGTGGATGTAGCCGGCGGTCGGCGCATGGCCTTCCTTCAGCGCCACCAGGATGACGCCGTCGTTGACCCCGATCGTGGTGCCGTCGGCGAACGCCAGATTGTAGTTGCGCGCCGGCAGGCCGATATTGTCGACGATCAGCGCGCGCTCGCGCTCGGGAACCAGCTCGCGGATCTTGTTCTCCACCTCCTGGAAGATCTGCTCGGTCTTCTCGATGCGGGTGCCGGGCGGGGCGCGGACGTGGAGCTGGATCTGGCCGCCGTCGATCAGCGGAAAGAAGTCGCGCCCGACGCCGACGAACAGCGCGGCGCCGAGGCCGAGCACCAGCAGGATCACGACCGGCATCACGAGGCGCCGCCGCAGCAGCGTGGCCAGCACCTCGGCATAGCCGGTCCGCAGCCGCTCGAAGCCGCGCTCGAAGCCGGCATGCAGGCGGCCGAACCAGCTGCGGCGGGCGTGCTCGTCGTGACGCTCGCCCTTGAGCAGCAGGCCGATGGTGATCGGCGTCAGGGTGCGCGACAGCCCGTAGGAGGCGAGCATGGCGAACACCACGGCGAGCCCGAGCGGCGTGAACAGGTACTTGGCCGGGCCGTGCAGGAAGATCACCGAGGTGAACACGCAGCTGATCGCCAGCGTCGAGACCAGCGTCGGCACCGCGATCTCGGCGGCGCCGTGCAGCGTCGCCGACGGCAGCGGCATGTGCTCCTCGGTGAGGAGGCGATGGGTGTTCTCGATGGTGACGGTGGAATCGTCGACCAGGATGCCGACTGCGAGCGCCAGCCCGCCGAGCGTCATGGTGTTGATGGTCTCGCCCAGATAGTACAGCACCACCAGCGAGGTGAGGATCGACAGCGGGATCGAGATCATGACGATCAGGGTCGAGCGCCAGGAGCCCAGGAAGATCAAAATCATCGCCGCCGTCAGGGCGCCCGCAATCGCGCCTTCCCGGATG
>JBEKZK010000846.1:0-2854 GCA_049509935.1 Xanthobacteraceae bacterium
GCACCGCAGGCATTCTCCATACGCCAACATCCGACGAATTCCCCTGTGCTGAAGCTACGCCCTGATGTCGCGCGTCAGAGGGATGCAAGCGCCAGGATCGGAATTTACCCATACCAGATGCGGAGATACTCAGCTGCGCTGGCGCCAACAGGTGGTTGACATCTGTGGATGAAGCGTCGCGGAGCGGAGACTTGCTCGTTGAAGCCGAAGAGATGCTTGGCTTCCCGAACCGGCTTCTTGCACGCTTCGCTTCGCTTCGCTTCGCTGCCCTGACCCGCCATCGCGCAGAGCACGACATTCATCGTCGGCCCGATCACGCGGGCCCAATCGCCGTGCCGAGCAAGGCACGCTATCGCCCGGCGTTGGTGGCGGCGATCGACGAGGAGGCCACGCGGCGCAGGCTGACACGGTCGGCCCGGCGCATGCTCTCCGAGACGACATGAAGGCCCGCTGGCATCGCCGCCGGGGCGAACACCAGTTCGTCGCCGAAGCGGCCTGTCACCGGAACGACTTCAGGACGCGCTCGCGGAGGTTCGAGGGGTCGCGTTCACCTTCGCTGGCGAATCGCATGATGCGCTTGCGGACGATTTGGACAGCCGCATCGGCGCGATCGAGCCTGCCCAGCCCCATGTCCGCGAGCGCCGCTTCAAGGGCGGCTTCGACAACCATCGCCGCTCCGGGGTCGAATGTTTCGGTGTCCATCGACGCGGAAGCCGCTCCCATGCAGAACACCAACAGTACACCGGCCGGACGACTCAGCGAAAGGTATTTTTATGGCTTTTTTACTATGCTGAGGTTGTAATTATGCCGATGTCGTGACCTGCGCGGTCCGGAACCACTCATTTGGGATGCGCATTGCACCATCGCGGACTATGTCAAATGACATGCTCGGGGGCTCGACCCCGGCGAACGGGGATCCGCGAGGCGCCCTCGGTTGCGCTGCGGTCAGTCGGCGCAGCGCGCCAAAAACGACAGGCGGAATGGCCGAAGGTGGGGACGCGCCATGGCAGTTGTACTCATCGTGGAAGACGAGGAGCAGGTGCGTGTTCTGGCGGAATCCATCCTTCAGGCGCGCGGACACAGGACTCTGTCGGCGGCCACGGTCGATCAGGCATTGGCCCTCATCGGGATCGAGCAATCCATCGATTTGCTGTTTACGGACATCAACCTCTCGCCGGACGTTGCGGCCGGGTTGGTTCATCCTGGGCTGGAGCTGGCGCAACAAGCGAACAAGCTGCGCCCCAATCTGCGCGTGCTCTACACGACCGGGGCTGCCGTCACCGACGGGATGAAAGCGCTGTTCGTCGAGGGCGCCGGGTTCCTGCCCAAGCCTTACGATATGGATCAATTGGCGACGAAGGTCGAGGAGATGACGTCGAAGCCGGGCTAGGTTCCGGTGCCAGAGCCGCCGCCATCGGTGTGCAAACCGGCCGCTGGCCAGCCGCAGCAAATCCAGCAGCTTTCCCCGAACGGTTTGCCCCTCCTCGGTCGGCATGAAGATGAGGCCGCGGTCGGCCGCGGCTTTCGGCCGACCCGCTCGGACGCGGAGGCTGGTCTGACGATCGCGGAGGAGCACAGGCGGCGAACCGACTGCCCGGAAAGGCAAGGGCGACCATCGCAATTTCAACAAGGCAGGCGTGCCATTCGTGGTCACCCTCGACATGGGCGCCCGCGTCGTTCCGACTGGCACGCTCCGCCACATCTATCGGCCGGCGGGCTGGGAATGGTGAGGGTGCTCGTTCGCGAGCAGAGGAGATGAGACCATGGCAACGGCAATCGCATTCATCGTCAAGGAAGCAGACGCCTATGGTGTCATGTTCCCCGACTTTCCTGGTGCGCTCACCGGTGGCGAGACGCTCGACGAGGCCGTGCGTCGCGCGCATGCCACGCTGGCAGCACATGTTGAAGCGATCGTGGAGGACGGCATGCCCCTCCCCGCGCTGCGCGGCCTCGATGAGCTTCAAGCGGATGAGGGGCTCGCTGAGCTGCGCGAGGATGCAGACCTCGTAGCTGCCGTTGAGGTCGACCTGCCGGGCAGGTCCGTGCGGGTCAACGTCTCGTTTGACGAAAGGCTGCTCGAGCGCATCGACCGTGCGGCGGCCGAGGTCGGGGAAAGCCGTTCCGGCTTTCTTGCGGCGGCAGCCAAGCGCTGCATCGGAGAGATCGCTGGCGGCCGGGCGGCGTAAGCCGCCGACCGGTCAAGATCCTGCCGGCTGGATGCTCGCCGCATTGATCGTCGAACGACGCAACCCCGGCGGGCGACCGCGCGACGTTGTCACCTCGCGAACTTGCCGGCCTCGAAATTGCTCTGGCGCCGCGGCGAGGCGCACGGCTGGCCGTCGGGCACGGCGACGCGGACCTTCGGCGTCGGGCCGGAGACGAGGCCGTCATCCGGGCTGTCGACGGCCTGGATGTTGAAGCCGAGGTCGCGCCGCAGCCTGCCATCGCACGAGCCGTACAACTGCCGTCTCGCCATGTCGACGAGGTCGACGTCGGTCGGCCGCTGGATGGTATATCGGTTCAGCCAACTTCGGTTCGTTGCATCATCTGCCGCCGCATCGGCAACGACCACAATCATCAGCAGCAGGCCGGCGAGCATGCGCATTTTCTTCCTACTCTTCGCAACGACAATATCAGGACGGGCGTCATCATCTGTTCATCGGCACCTATTCTGGCGAGTTGATGTCCTCGACGATCAGCAGCGTGGCGAAAAATGAATATTTGATCTCCGAGCTCACCGCCGACGTTGAACACGTGGCACCAGGCAGCCGCACGTGGTCGCCGACCCGTGCGCGATCCGCCAGCGGCTCGGAAAAATCCCCGGTCGCCGGCATCGCCTCGAGATTGCGGAGGT
>JBEKZK010000847.1:0-2854 GCA_049509935.1 Xanthobacteraceae bacterium
AACGATCTCAATGACGAGTTCGAGCCCTGGCTCGAGCCGCTGCTCAAGCAGGCCGGATTCGCCGGCACCAAGGTCGTGGTCTCGCGAGGCGCCAAGACGATCGCCGCCGAGGACGAGCACGCGATGAGCGGACGCAATCTGCCGCCGGTCATCGACCAGCATGCGTGGCTCGATCCCCGGAATGGAATGGTCTACGTCAGGAACATCGCCGACGCGCTGGCGAGAAGCGATCCTGACAATGCGGCCGGCTATCGGGCGCGCGCGGCCGCCTATGTCAAGGAGCTGCAGGCCGTCGAAGCCTGGGCCAAGGCCGAGATGGCGGCCGTACCGGCCGCAAAGCGACGCGTCATCTCATCGCACGACGCTTTCGAATATCTGGCGAAAGCCTACGGCATCACGCTGATCTCGATCTACGGCTGGACCAACAAGCGCGAGCCGTCGGCGGCCGAGGTGTCGCGGCTTGCCCAGCAGATCCAGCAAGAGCATGTGCGCGCGCTGTTCCTCGACAATATCACCGACCCGCGCATGACGGAGCGGATCGCGAAGGAGACCGGCGCCTCGATTGGCGGCATCCTCTACGGGGATGCCCTGTCGCCGCCCGGTGGCGAGGCCGACACCTATATCCGGATGCTCCGCCACGACATCGCCACGCTCAAGGCCGGCATGCTGAAGAATTGACGGCACGCGACCAACGCCAAATTCCCATCCGGGCGTGCGCATTGCGGCAAGTCCAAAACTTGGTGCCTCGCGGGTCGTCGTCAAGCTTCGGCATCGTGCCGGTCATAGCCCTTGAGCCGATAGACCAGCATCGATGCGCCCCAGCTCGCCGCGAACAGTGCGACGATGACATAGCCGAGCGTCCCGAAGCTCTCGTTCAAGGCGGCGATCGAGCGCCAGAACGCGCCGTCCGAGTCCATGTGGTCCGCCACGAGGCCGAGCGCCTCGATGCCGCCGATCACCAGCGCAACCAGCACCGACACCGACGTGATCGTGAGGTTGTAGAGCAGCTTGCGCATCGGCTTGACATAGGCCCAGCCATAGGCGCCCAGCATCAGGATGCCGTCGGCCGTGTCGACCAGCGTCATGGCGGCCGCGAACAGCGACGGGAAGACGAGGATCGACCAGGCGGAGATGCCGTTCGACGCCTGCGCCGACAGCCCGAACAGGCTGATCTCGCTCGCGGTCTCGAACCCGAGCGCGAACAGGAGGCCGATCGGGAACATGTGCCAGCTGCGCGACACGAAGCCGAACAGCGGCTGGAAGAGACGAGCGAGCCAGCCGCGCTGGGCAAGCAGGATGTCGAGGTCCTCGGCGCGCAATTCTCCGCCGCTGCCCGCCTGCCGGAACGCCCGATAGACGCCGCGCAGCACCACGATGTTGGCGATGGCGATGGCGAACAGGAACAGGGCGGAGGCCGACGTGCCGATGACGCCGCCCACGGTCCTCAGCGCCGTAAACCGCTCGGTCAGGGCGCTCGCGGCGAGCGCGATCGCGATCGACGCCAGCACGACGACGGCCGAATGCCCGAGCGCGAAAAAGAAGCCGACCGCGACCGGCCGCTTTCCTTCCTGCATGAGTTTGCGGGTCACGTTGTCGATCGCCGCGATATGATCCGGATCGAGACCGTGGCGAAGACCGAGGCTGTAGGCGAGCACGGCGGTTCCGAGCAGAACCGGCTGCCCCCTGAACAGGAGCAGGGCCCACAGCCACGCGGCCGCGTTCGCGGCCGTGAGCACGATCCCGATCGCTGCCACTCGCCCCCGCACATTGGCGGCGGCGTCGCTCGTCAAATCTCGAAACTCCATGGACCATGCCCTCGCGGTCGACCTGATCAGGCCAGTCACCGCGAGGAAGGCCCGGCCCCCCGATTCGAAGGCCGCTCCTCATCGGTTCACCCCGCCCGATGCGCCCGCGCGTGACCACGGCTGATGGCAGGTCTCCTGGCTCGCGGGTCCCCGCCTTGCGCTGCCTTCCCGGTTGCCCAGTGGCTCGGTTGCGCTCGGCTCGCCGCTGACAGTTGCGGGGGCAGCCACGGCATCGGACCAGAGGTCCCACCCGTGTTCCCTTTTGATCCCCGATGCGGGGAACCATCCCGATCATTGATAAAGAGACCGGCCTGCGCCGTCAAATGCCTGTCAAATGCCCGGACGCCCGCTCGTGCCCGTCGGCGAGGTGGACGCGGGCGATCCGTTTCAGCGCGTTCGATGCGCGTGCGCGTGCGGATGCCGGTGCGCCGATTCGTGCCCGTGAGCATGCACCTCGGATGTGATATCGACCGGCACCAGGACGAGCCGGCCATGCCGCACGCCGCGCTGGGCGATGACCTGGTCGGAAAATTCGCGCACCTTCTTGGTGCTCCCCTTGAGCACCGTGACCTCAATGCAGCTGTCGTGATCGAGGTGGACGTGCAGGGTCGCGACGGACAGGTCGTGATGATCGTGCGACGCCTGGACGAGGCGCTTGGCGAGCTCGCGCGCCGAGTGGTCGTAGACGTAGACCAGGGCGCCGACGCTGTGCTGGATGCCTTCGCCGGTGTCGAGCGCCGCCTGTTGAATTCCCGCCCTCGCCAGGTCCCTGATCGCTTCGGACCGGTTCTGGTAGCCGCGCTTGGCGATGATCCGGTCGAGGTCGGCCATGAGGTCGTCGTCGAGCGTGATGGTCACACGTTGCATCGGGTGGTCTCATTGGTTGCGGGTGCCGCGCAAGGCCGCAACATAGCACGGGCGCCGATGGCCACGACAGCGGCCGACCTTGGAAGGTCGATCTAGAGGGGCTGCGCCGGGACGTGGCGCTGCCAGAGCTCGAACGCCGACATCATGATGCCGATCGCCGCGATCCAGCTGGCGACGGCCCG
>JBEKZK010000848.1:0-2842 GCA_049509935.1 Xanthobacteraceae bacterium
CTCGCGCGCCCGGGCGACTCCGGAGGCTTCGCCGCGGCCGGACAGCAGCTGCTCACACAGCTCGATCAGGCTGTCCGATCGCGCCGTGCTGCCGCGTCGATCGCGGGTGCGGTCGATCAACGCGCGTCCGCGCTCCGAAATGGTCTGCAGCAGCTCGCCGAAGAACGAGGTATTCATGGGATGCCTGTCACTTGCCCGACAACTGCACTCGCCCGACAACAGCGCGCCCCGGCGACGCCCGCATATTCAGCTGACGTCCCGGTGACACGCAGGAAACAGCAGTTCGCCCACGAGAATCAAGCAAGAACGAGGCCGTTTACAAGTATAGACAATTGCCGCACAACGCGCCACACAGCCTGCCCGGTCGGCCTGCCCAATGACGAGGCACAGCGTCCGATTGTCCGAGGAGCCATTCCATGCAGGGTCCGTTGGCCGGCCTCAAGGTGCTCGAGCTTGCCCGCATCCTGGCCGGGCCGTGGGCCGGGCAGGTGCTGGCCGATCTCGGCGCCGAAGTCATCAAGGTGGAGCGGGTGGGCGCCGGCGACGACACCCGCGGCTGGGGTCCGCCTTTCGTTGCGGCAGCCGACGGCAGCGATCTCGGGGCCGCCTATTACCATGCGGCAAATCGAGGAAAGCGCTCGATCGAGATCGACTTCGACACCGAGCGCGGGCAGCGGATCGTGCGCACGCTCGCGGCGCGTTCCGACGTGCTCCTGGAAAACTTCAAGCTCGGCGGCCTGAAGAGGTTCGGGCTCGACTATGCGAGCCTGGCGGAGCTCAATCCCCGGCTGATCTACTGCTCGATCACCGGCTTCGGCCAGGACGGCCCCTATGCGCCGCGCGCCGGCTACGACCTGCTGATCCAGGGCATGGGCGGCATCATGGATCTGACCGGCGAGGCGGAGCGCGAGCCGAGCCGGGTCGGCATCCCGGTCGTCGACGTGTCCACCGGCATGTACTCGGTGATCGGCATCCTGGCGGCGCTCGCCGAGCGGGAAAAGACCGGCCGCGGCTGCAACATCGACATGGCGCTGCTCGACACGCTGGTGGGCATGCTCGCCAACCAGGCAATGAGCTATCTGATCACCGGCACCGCGCCGCGCCGCATCGGCAACGGCCATCCGGTGGTGGTGCCCTACCAGGTCTTCCCGGTCGCCGACGGCCACGTGATCGTTGCGGTCGGCAATGACGGTCAGTTCGTCAAGCTCTGCCGGGTGCTGGGCGAGCCGAGACTCGCCGAGGAGGCGATCTACCGCACCAACGCGGACCGGGTGCGCAACCGCGGCACGCTGATTCCGCACCTCACCTCGCTGACCCTGAAGTTCACCCGCGCCGACCTGATCGCGGCGCTCGAGGCCGTGCAGGTTCCGGCCGGCCCGATCAACACCGTGGCCGACGTGTTCGCCGACCCGCAGGTCATCGCCCGCGGCATGCGCATCGACATGCCGAGCGAGACCGCCGCCGGCGGGTCCATCCCGGGCGTGCGCACTCCGATCAAGATCGACGGCCGCGTGATGTCGTCCGGCCGCCCGTCGCCGCGACGCGGCGAGCACACCGAGGAGATCCTGCGCGAGATCGGCGAGTCGTGAAGGCGCCCGCCTGACCGAATCAGCCGGTCGCCGGTGGGGGAGCGGGCGGCATATCGCGCAAGAACTTGTAGCGGCCATGACCCTTGATGTCATCGAGGTCATGAGAAACAAGTCCGTCAGGCTTCTCGACCTTGATGTCGACGCCGTCACCAGCGAAATCGAGAACCAGAAGTCCGCAGCCCGCGGCACCGCCGTACTGCTCCCGCGCCGAAAAGGCGACGGCGGGTGCCCAGACATGGCGCGTGCCGTTCACGGTGCGGTCGCGCTGCTCGTGCAGGTGGCCGCTGATGACGAGGCGCACGTTGCCGGTCGCGAGCCGGTCGAGCAGCGCGCCGCGCGCCGACGGCACGATGCTGGTGGTCGTCGCCTCGCCGTCGTCGGGATCCTCGATGAAAATCGGCTTGTGAAGGAACAGCGCGACGGGACGGCCCGACGCCGCCGCAAGGCGTTCGTCGAGCCAGCAGTCCTGCTCGCCTTCGCGTGCGAGGCCCGAGCCGAACAGCTGGGCGTTGACGCCGACCAGGAGCCAGCCTCCCGCATCCCGCACCCAGCGGTCGGCGCCGAAGGCGCCGTCCCAACGCGCCAGCCGCGCGACGTCGACGATCTGGTTGAGATCCTGGCCCGGCGGCTGATCGCCGACGTCATGGTTGCCCGGAAGCGGCAGAACCTGCCCGCGCAGCCGCGCGATCGCCGACGCAGCGAACGCGATCTCGGCGTCGCTGTCGGGGCCGTTGATCGACAGGTCGCCGTTCACGACGACGGCGTCCGCCCCGGCGGCATTGGCGAAATCGCGGGCAATGCACCAGTTGTCCCAGAAGAATCCGTGCGTCGGGGACAGATGGATATCGGACAGAACAACGATGCGCGCCATCAGACAGGACCAAGGTTGCGTTGCCGTGGCGAGGCCCGGAGCACGTGCGTGGCTACCCGTTCGGCGGGCCCTCGATTAGCACGCGGCGCTATGCCATGAGGATGCGATGACAACAATATGATGACGAGTCGCACACCCGGCCCCGCCATGCGCGCGAGCCGATGACCATCGCGCCCGACCGATCACATCGGCTTGATCCGCCGGGAATCTCGTCGGGATCCGCAACTTCCCGCCAGGTGCTCCGTATCGGAGGACAGGGCGCGGCCATGCCGGTCGCGCCGTCAACGGTCGGATCGACCAACCGAGGAGTCTTTCCATGTCGTTACTCAAGCTCGTCCTCTCGGGCGCCTGCGCGGCGGCCGTGATGGGCGCCCTGGTCGTC
>JBEKZK010000849.1:0-2841 GCA_049509935.1 Xanthobacteraceae bacterium
GCGACCTGGTGGTGTTTCCGGAACTGGCGCTGACGACGTTCTTCCCACGCTGGTGGATGGACGACGACGCCGAGATTGACAGCTTCTTCGAGCGGGAAATGCCGGGCCCGGCCACCCGCCCGCTGTTCGAAGCTGCGCAGTCGATGCAGATCGGCTTCTATCTCGGCTACGCCGAACTGGCGCGCGAGAACGGCGCAACCCACCGGTACAACACGGCGATCCTGGTGGACAAAGACGCCCGTATCGTCGGCAAGTACCGCAAGGTGCATTTGCCCGGCCATGCCGACAACCGTCCGCAATATCCGTTCCAGCATCTGGAGAAGCGCTATTTCGAGCCGGGCGATCTCGGCTTTCCGGTCTGGCGCGCGTTCGACGCCAACGTCGGCATGTGCATCTGCAACGACCGGCGCTGGCCCGAGACCTACCGGGTGATGGGCCTGCAGGGCGTCGAGATGATCGTGCTCGGCTACAACACGCCCGCCGTCAATGCCTGGTCGGCGGACCAGGAGGGGCCGGCGAAGCGCCTGTTCCACAACAACATCGTGCTGCAGGCGGGGGCCTACCAGAACTCCACCTGGGTGGTGGCGGTCGCCAAGGCCGGCGTCGAGGACGGCCACCCGCTGATCGGCGGCAGCTGCATCGTCAATCCGGACGGCGAGATCGTGGCCGCCTGCCGCACCGAGAGCGACGAGCTGATCGTCCATGCGTGCGATCTCGACCTCGCGGCCTTCGGCAAGGCCACGGTGTTCGACTTCGCCCGGCACCGGCGGATCGAGCACTATGGCCTGATCGCGAGCCGGGCCGGCGTGGTGCCGCCGCCGGTCATGCCGTAGCTTGCACGGCCCGACGTGCTACATTGCTCATGGGAGCGGATCACATGACGGCTTTCGCCAGCTATCCGAGCCTGAAGGACCGCAGGGTTCTGGTCACCGGCGGGGCGTCGGGCATCGGCGCCAGCATCGTCGAGCATTTTCTCGACCAGGGCGCGCGCGTCGGCTTTCTCGATTTCGATGCGGCCGGCGCCGAGAAGCTGATCGCCGGTCTGGGCGAGCGGGCGGTGCACTGCCGGTTCGTCCACGTCGACCTGCGCGACATCGCGGCCCTGCGCCATGCCGTCGAGCAGATCACCGCGGCGCTCGACGGACCCGTCACGGTGCTGATCAACAACGCGGCGCGCGATGATCGCCACGGCATCGACGAGGTCACGCCGGAATATTTCGACGAGCGCGTGGCGACCAACCTGCGGCACCAGTTCTTCGTCGCGCAGGCGGTGAAGGACGGGATGATCAGGGCCGGCGGCGGCGCCATCGTCAACATGAGCTCGATCAGCTTCCTGCTCAAGCAGGGCGGCATGCCGGTCTATCTGACGACGAAGTCGGGGGTGATCGGGCTCACCGGGGCTCTGGCGCGCGACCTCGGCCCCCACGCGATCCGGGTCAACGCCGTCTTGCCGGGCTGGATCATGACGGAGCGGCAGCTGGAGAAATGGGTGACTCCGGAGAGCACGGCGGAATTGCTGCGGCTGCAGTGCCTGAAGGAAAGGCTGTTTCCGCCCGACGTCGCCCGCATGGTCCTGTGGCTGTCGGCCGACGACAGCCGGATGGTCACGGGACAGGATTTCGTCGTCGACGGCGGCTGGGCCTGACGCGGTGGCGTGTGCGGATGACCCGGCGATGGAGGAGCGGATCGCGAGCGCCCGATACGGACAGCTGCCGGACGGCAGGACGGTCACACGTTTCACCCTGTCGAACCGCAACGGCACGTCGGCTGAGATTCTCGACTATGGCGGCATCCTTGCCTCGTTGCGGGCGGCGGATCGCGACGGACGCCACGACAATGTCGTGCTCGGTTGCCCCGACCTGGAGGGCTATTGCGCCGACCGCTCGTATTTCGGCGCGCTCCTCGGCCGCTATGCCAACCGCATCGCCCACGCCCGGTTCCGGCTCGACGGGACGAGCTATGAGCTCGCCTGCAACAATCCGCCCCATGCGCTGCACGGCGGCCTTCAGGGCTTCAACAGGGCGCTGTGGCAGGCGGAGATCCGCGAGAAGGCCGGCGCGCCCGTGCTCGCGCTGCGCCACGTCAGCCCCGACGGCGACGAGGGCTACCCCGGGACGCTGACCGTCGAGGTGGTGTACGCGCTCGGCGCCGACGACGCGTTGCGCATCGACTACGCCGCCGCGACCGACCGCCCCACCGTCGTCAATCTCACCAGCCATGGGTATTTCAATCTGGCGGGGGAAGGGTCGGGCGACGTCTACGGCCACGAGCTGATGATCGCCGCCGACGCGTTCACGCCGGTCGACCCGACGCTCGTTCCGACCGGCGAGGTCCGTTCGGTCGCCGGCACGCCGTTCGACTTTCGCGCGGCCGCGCCGATCGGACGGAGCATCCGCGCCGCCGACGAGCAGATCCTGCGCGGCGGCGGCTTCGATCACAATTTCGTCCTGCGATCGGCCGACGCCGGCGCGCTGCGGCTGGCGGCCGTGGTCCGCGAGCCGCGCACCGGCCGCGTCCTCGAGGTCTCCACCACCGAGCCCGGCGTCCAGCTCTACAGCGGCAATTCCCTCGACAGCACGCGCCCGGGTTCGGTCGGCCGACCCTACCGCCAGGGCGACGGCTTCTGCCTCGAGACCCAGCACTTCCCGGATTCGCCCAATCGCGACGGCTTTCCCTCGACCGTGCTGCGGCCGGGACAAATGTTGCGCTCGACCACGGTCTATCGCTTCGGCACCGATCGGTGATGCGTGTTTGATCTGGATCATCAGCCGACACCCCCGCAACAGGCACGGCCGGACTCCCTCTCCCCATTTGGGGAGAGGGCTGGGGTGAGGGGGTTAC
>JBEKZK010000085.1:0-10744 GCA_049509935.1 Xanthobacteraceae bacterium
CCGCGCGCCCGGATCATCCATGTCAAGCGAGATGCCCTCGACACCTGCGTGTCCTGCTACTCGATCTTGTTCGCGGATGATCAGCCGTTCGCCTATGATCTCGGCGAGCTCGGTCGCTACTACAGGGCCTACGAAGCGCTGATGGACCATTGGCGGTCCGTTCTGCCGCCGGGACGCATGCTGGAGGTGCGGTACGAGGCCCTGGTCGCTGATCTCGAAGGTCAAGCGCGTCGGCTGGTGGCGCACTGCGGCGTCGAGTGGGACCAGCGCTGTCTGGCGTTTCACGAGACCGAGCGCCCGGTGCACACGGCGAGCCTGGTCCAGGTGAGGAAGTCGCTCTACGCCAGCTCGGTCGGCCGATCGCGCTTTTATGGCTCGAGGCTGAACCCGCTGATGGACGCGCTCGAGATCGACAGCTCTGCTGCCGGGGGTGCGCAGGGCACGAACGCACGTCACAAACGGCGGTCGAGCCGACGCGCCACGGCGGAAAACCTGTCCGACCGGCCCGTCCCGGCAAATCGGACAGTTGAAATCGGCAAGTCCGAGGCCTGGACAGAAGTTGCGTACGAGGTGGCCAGGAAGCTGCAGGAGCAGGGCAACCTGAGCGACGCGGAGTCGCTGTTCGGCGTCGTGCTGGCGACGCGTCCGGGGCACCTTGGCTCACTGTTGGGGTTGGGCGCGATATGCGCCTGTACCAACCGGCTCGATGATGCGAAGAGCAACCTCACCCGAGCGATCGCAGTGGACGAGCACGCTGCCGCAGCCCACGGCAGCCTGGGTGCCGTCTACACCAGCGCCGGGGACCTTGCCGCCGCGGCGGCCTGCTACGACAGGGCCCTTGCGCTTGCACCTGATCATCCCGGGATTCGTTACGGGTATGCGATGCTGCTGCAGTCGATGGGGAGGAAAGCGGAGGCTATCGAGCATCTCAAGCTCGCTGTTTCGGCAAAGCCCGAGCATCTCGACGGCCGATTCGCGCTCGGCAACCTGCTTTATGCCGAAGGAAAGGATGCCGAGGCGATCGAGTGCTACCTCAAGATATTGCAGCTCAGCCCGCGCCACGCGGAAACCCACAATAATCTGGCGAATGTGTACCAGCGGCTGGGCCAGATGGAGCGTGCGGTTGCGCACTATCAGGCCGCGATCGAAATCAACCCATCGTACGGCGATGCCCATGGCAATCTCGGCAATGCCTATCTCGTGCTCGATCGTCTCGAGGAGTCGATCGAGCAGAACCGGCGCGCCCTCGAGTTGAAGCCTTCGAGGTTCGGATCGTACAACAATCAGGGTGTGGCGTTCCAGGCGTTGGGTCGGTTCGATGAGGCCGAGCGCGCCTTCCTGCGGGCGCTCGAGCTGGTGCCGAGGGAGGCCTCCGTTCACCTCAACCTTGCAAATATGTGGCGGTTCAAGGCGGGCGATCGCCGTCTGCCGGGCCTGCAGCAGCTGCTGAGTGAAGTCGAGTCCCTGGACGTCGAAAATCAGATTGCCGCGCATTTCGCGATGGGCAAGGCCCTCGGCGATCTCGGCCAATACCGAGACGCGTTCCGGCATTTGTTGCAAGCCAACGCCCTGAAACGGCGAACCGTCGACTACGACGAGCCGCAGCGACTGGCGATGTTCGAGAATATCAGGACAACTTTCTCGGCGGACTTCATGAAGGCGAGATCGGGCGGCGGCGACAGGTCGTGGTCTCCCATCTTCATCGTCGGAATGCCCCGCTCCGGGACGACCCTTCTCGAACAGGTGCTGGCGAGCCATTCGAAGGTGTTCGGCGCCGGAGAGCTGGAGGCCTTCAAGGAAGCGATCGCGGAGTGCGTCCGCAGCCGGGCGATCACGGACGCCTATCCGCTGCTGGCCGAAGCCCTGACCCAGGATCACATTCGTGAGCTCGGCGAAAAATACACCACGAAGGCGCGGGCCCGCGCGCCCGAGGCCGAGCGCATCGTCGACAAGATGCCGCTCAACTTCGCCTTTGTCGGGCTCATTCACCTGGCGCTGCCGAACGCCCGCATCATCAATGTGCGCCGCGATCCCCTCGATACCTGCGTCTCGTGCTTCTCGCTGCTGTTTTCGGGAAGCCAGCCCTTTGCCTACGATCTCGGCGAGCTCGGCCGCTACTTTCGCGGCTACGAGAGGGTCATGGAGCACTGGCACCAGGTGCTGCCGCCCGGTGTCATGATCGACGTCCGCTACGAGGATCTCGTCGATGACCTGGAGGATACGGCAAAACGCGCGCTGCGCCATTGCGGCCTCGATTGGGAGGACGCCTGCCGCGATTTCCACGACACCAAGCGGCCGGTGCGAACGGCCAGTCAGATGCAGGTGCGCGAGCCGGTCTACCGGCGCTCGATCGGCAGCTGGCGGCGCTACGGCCAATATCTCGAGCCTCTCGCTCAGGCGCTGGGCATCGATATCCGGGCCCGGCTGGCGGAACTGTAGGATGGGCAGAGTGGCGAAATCGGGAACTTGTCCGATTTCGCCGCGAAACCCATCGATGGGTTTCGCCAAGAGCTCAACCCATCCTACAACCGGGCGCGCTCGTGGACCAACCGCGTCAGCTCGGCGGTTGCGGCATCGAAGACCCCGGTCCAGTCGTCCCAGCCACGCGGACGGAACAGGCGGAGAGTGGGGTACCAGGGCGAGTCGTTGCGGTCGACCTGCCAGAACCAGGCGGGATCGTATCCGAGCAGCACCCACACGGGCTTGCCGAGGGCGCCGGCGAGGTGGGCGACAGCAGTGTCGGTCATGATCACGAGGTCGAGTCGCTCGACCGCGGCGGCCGTGTCGGCGAAGTCGCCCAGCATCGGTGCCAGATCGATGACGCCGGGACGCCCCTCGAGCTCGGCTGCCGGGGCTCCCTTCTGCAGGCTGAACAGCTGCACGCCGGGCATCGCGAAGGCGTCGGTGAAGCGCTGCAGCGACGTCGCGCGATGCCCGTTGCGCTTGAAGCGTGGATTGCCCGACCATACGATCCCGACCTTGACGAGGTGGCTCGCGATCTCGCGCAGCGCGCGGAATTTGCTCCCGCGCGATGCGCTGCCGTGAAGATAGCGGACCGGTTGGCTCTCCGGCGTGTCCGGGAAGAACAGCGCCGGGAGACCGCAGAGATGGCAATGCCAGTCCGCGTCGGGAGCGGGCTGGCGATACGACACGAAGCGATCGACCACGCCCATCGTCGCCAGCAGCGGGATGAGCGTCTCGGGGCATTCGACAATGAGCTCTCCGCCCCGGCTTTTGGCGATCGCAAGGCAGCGCGCGGCCCAGATGCCGTCGCCCAGCCCCTGCTCGAACGCGACGAGGAGGCGCTGCCCGCCGTAGGGCTGTCCGGTCCACTGGCGCCCGGGGAGCTGGCGTGCCGGTACGATCCCCGCCGCGAAGCGGGCCTGATAGCCGGCCCAGCCGCGGCGGAAATCACCCAGCGCAAGATGGCACAGGGCGCGCGCATAGGCGGTCTGCGGGTTGCCGGGCGCAAGCAGCAGCGCGCGGTCGAACGCCGCGACAGCCTCTCGGTGCCGCAGCGCCGCCGCATGGGCGACGCCGAGGTTGTGGTGGTGTCCACGCTCCTGCGGCTGCAGCTCGACCGCCCGCTGCAGACAGGCGATCGCCGTCTCCGGCATGCGCAGCTCGCGATAGATCAGGCCGATGTTCGACCAGGCGCCGGCCAGACCCGGCGCCAGCGCGATCGCCCGCCGACAGAGCACCAGCGCCGCCCGATGCTCGCCGAGCTCCCGCGCGCAGAGGCCGAGCGCGTTCCAGATCTCCGCATCGTCCGGGGCCCGTTCCAGCGCCGTGCGCAGCGCCTCGGCCGCCTCCTGATGGCGTTGACGTTCGATCAGCGACACGGCTGCAGCGATCAACGCCGGCTGGGTTGCCAACGACGCTTCGGTCATGGCGAGCAGGCGCCATGACGCTTTGTCGGAATTGCGGCCGGGCCATCGTTGCCCGCTCGTCCAGATGACGTTGCGGTTCGACCCAAGAGCGTGCGGCTGCGAGGAGTGTCGGCGCGCGCCTCGGGTTTTGCTGGCCGACAGCATGACGGGCGAAGGAAAGTTTGCTCGTCTGCTCGACCGGAATATGCACCAGCCATCGGAGCTTGCGGTTGCGGCTACAAACCACGGCCTCAGGTCGGCCAGAATTCAGCCGGCTTCGTGTTTCAAGACGCTGACCCAGGGGAAGTCGGCGCGGCGCAGGACGCGCGAAATGGTGGGGAATGGAATGCGCGGGCGCACCGGTTCGGATGCTTCGGGATCGCTCGTTGGATGGCGGCCCTGCGCGGCGCTGCCGCAGAGGCTCATCCAGGCGCCGGGCGGCGGGCTGGCGCATCGTTGCACCTGAGCATGTCCGGGCACGTCACCGCCAGCACACCGGCCGAGTCGGGCGGCAGTCCCGGGCGCGGGGACATCGCGCGGGCGTTCCAGGTGGCGACCGCTCTGCACCAGCAAGGGAAGCTGCCCGAGGCCGAGCAGCTCTACCGTCGCATCCTCGCCGTCGATCCCGAGCATTCTGCCTCGCTGTTTCGCCTCGGCGCCATCCGGGCGAAACAGGGACAGATCGACGACGCCGTATTGTTGTTGCGCCGGGCAGCCGACGCGGCTGCGGACTCGGCCGAGGCGCAGGCGGGACTCGGCGTCATGCTCGCCGGTCTCGGGCGGCCCGGGGAGGCGATCGCGTGCTTCGACCGGGCGCTTGCGCTCAACCCCAATCATCCCGAGACGCACAACAATCTCGGCAAGTCGCTGCATATGCTGGGGCGCCACGAGGAGGCGATCGCGCACTTCCGCACGGCGATCGCGATCAATCCGGTCTTTGCCCAGGCGCATGGCAACCTCGGGATCGTGCTGTCGGCGCTCGGCCGCCCCGAGGAGGCGCTCGCACATTTGGCGCGCTCGGTCGCCATCACGCCCGGTCACGCCGACGCCCATCGCAATCTCGCCGACACGCTGCAGCGCCTCGGCCGATACCCGGAAGCGATCGCCCGCTATCAGACGGCGCTCGCGATCCGCCCCGACGACGCGTTCATCCACTGCAACCTCGCGGACGCCCTGCGCAAGGTCGGGCGCTTCGATGAGGCGATCGCCCATTATCGGAAGGCGTCTGCCATCCGGCCCGACAACGTCGATGCCTGCAACGGTCTCGGCACCGCCCTGATGGCGCTCAACCGCAACGAGGAGGCCCTCTCGCAGTTCGAACAAGCGCTCGCCATCGCCCCCTCCAGAGCCGAGGCGCAGAACAACATCGGCGTCGCCCTGCAGGCGCTCGGCCGCTTCGAGGAAGCGGGCCGCGCCTACGAGCGGGCCGTCAGCCTGGCGCCCGGCAACGCCGCCATTCATCTCAACCTCGCCCATGCCAAGCCGTTCACGGCGGGCGACCCGCGGCTCGCCGCCATGGAGGCGCTGGCCGAGAAAGCTGAAGCGCTCGGGGACGACGAGCGGATCGCGCTGCACTTCGCGCTGGGCAAGGCATGGGCCGATCTGGAGGAGCCGGACCGGTCGTTCCGTCATCTGCTGCAGGGCAATGCGCTCAAGCGGCGCCGCATCGTCTATGACGAGGCTGCGGTCCTCGGGCAGCTGTGCCGCATCGCGGCGGTGTTCTCGCCCGAGCTGATGCTGGCTGATCGTGGGGCGAGCGGATCCTCGCCGGTCCCGGTGTTCGTGATCGGCATGCCGCGATCCGGCACCACGCTGATCGAGCAGATTCTGGCGGGCCACGCGAGCGTATTCGGCGGCGGTGAGCGCGAGGATCTCGGAGAGGCCGTGGCGAGGCTCGGTCCGCCGGCGTTCCCCGAGGCCGTCACCACGATGTCCGTCGAGGATCTGCGCCGGCTCGGGTCGGACTACCTGGGACGCGTCACGGCAGCTGCTCCGCGAGCGCAGCGGATCGTCGACAGGATGCCGACGAACTTCAAATATGCCGGCCTCATCCATCTGGCGCTGCCGAACGCCCGAATCATCCACGTGGCCCGCGATCCGGTCGACACCTGTCTGTCGTGCTTCTCGCTGCTGTTCGCCGGTGACCAGCCGTACGCCTATGACCTCGGCGAGCTCGGCCGCTACTACCGCGCCTACGAGGCGCTGATGGCGCATTGGCGCGACGTGCTGCCGCCCGGCACGATGCTCGAGGTCCGCTATGAGGACGTGGTCGACGATCTCGAGGGGCAGGCGCGCAGGATCGTCGCGCATGCCGGCCTGCGATGGGACGACGCATGCCTGGCGTTGAATGAGACGCAACGGCCGGTGGCCACGGCAAGCGCCATTCCGGTTCGCCAGCCGATCCACCGCGGCTCAGTGGACCGCTCGCACCCCTACCGCAAGCTGTTACAACCGCTGCTCGCCGCCCTCCGCGAGCCGAGCAGCAGCCCTGCGCCGTAATGACGGCCGGTTTCCGCCGCGGTCCATCCGGGCCCTCGGCTCTTTCTTTCAACATGTTGATATGACGAATTGAATTAGCTGGACGGCGGTGCCGCCCGTGCACATTGGCGCCATGAATTGTTGTCACATTGCCACCCATGGCCGACAGCGCCCGCATGACGATCTCGACCCCCCGGCGCGAAAGTCCCGGCCGGGTCCTTGCCGCACGGGCGCTCAAGATCGGACGTCTCGATCGCGGCTCGGTGAGGAGGTGGCGGGCTCACCAGCATCTGCTGTCGCCGCTGCTCGGCGCCCTGGAGCCCGGCACCGCCGGCCTGGGAGCGCCGACATGACGGGCGTGCCGGCCGGGGCGGTTCGCGGTCGCCCGCGCGCGGCCGCGACGCCGGATCTCGCCCAGGCGATCCGGCAGGGCCGCCTGCGCGACGCCGAGCGGCTCTGCCGCTCGATCCTCGAGGCCGAGCCCGATCGCGTGGACGTGCATCACAACCTCGGCAATGTGCTGTGCGCGCTCAGGCGTCCGCGCGAGGCGATCGTCTGCAATGATCTGCTCCAACCACTGCTGGCGGCGCTGGATATCGCTCCGCTCGACGAAAGGTCCGCCTGATGGCCGGAATCGACCAGACCGACAGCCCGGCGTCGCTCCGCCGGGCCCGCGCGCCGATGTCGCCGCGCGAGAGCAAGCGCCGCGAGATCATCAGCCAGGCGTTGAAGGAAGCCGTGGCCCTGCAGGACCAGGGGAAGCTGCCCGAGGCGGAGCGTCTCTACGACGCCATCCTCGCCGCCGATCCCGATCATTTCGCCTCGCTCGTCCGTCTCGGGGTCCTGCGTATCCGCGACGGGCAGATCGACGAGGCCGTGGCCATGCTCAACCGCGCCGCCGAGGCAACCGCCGCTTCGGCCGAGGCGCAGACGACCATCGGAATGATCTTCACCGGCATCGGCCGCTTCCCGGAAGCGATCGCGTGCTATCGGCGGGCGCTCGCCGTCGATCCGCGGCACGCGGTCGCGCACTGCAACCTCGCCAGCGTCCTGCAGTCGCGCGGCCGCCTCATGGACGCGATCGATCACTACGAGCAGGCCCTCGAGATCAGGCCGGAATTTCCCGAGGCCCACAGCTACCTCGGCAATGTCCTGCAGATGGTGGGACGCCACGAGGAGGCGGTGGCGCACTACCAGCATGCGCTCGAGCTCAAGCCCGACTACGCGGAGGCCCACTGCAATCTCGGCGCCGCCATGATGGCGACCGGCCGCCCCGGCGAGGCGATCGGCCATTATCAGAAGGCGATCGCGCTCAAGTCCGATTTCGCCGCGGCCTGGCACAGTCTCGGCATCGCGCTCCAGGTGGTCGGCCGTCTTCCGGAGGCGCGTCGGGCGTTCGAGCGGGCGGTCGCGCTGGCGCCCGGACGGGCCGATTTTCACCTCCATCTCGCCCACGCCAAGCCGTTCACCGCCGGCGACCCGCGCCTGGCCCCGCTCGAGGCGCTGGCCCGCGAGGCGACCCGGCTCGGCGACCAGCAGCAGATCGCGGTGCATTTCACCCTCGGCAAGGCGTTCGCGGATCTCGGGCAGCCCGAACGGTCGTTCCAGCATCTGCTCGAAGGCAATGCCTGCAAGCGGCGCCAGATCTCCTACGACGAAGCCGAGACGCTGGGGTCGTTCGAACGCATCCGGCAGGTGTTCACCGCGGATCTGGTGCGCCACAGCGCCGGCGCCGGCGACCTCTCGTCGCTGCCGGTGTTCGTCATCGGCATGCCACGCTCGGGCACGACGCTGGTCGAGCAGATCCTGGCGAGCCATTCGGCGGTGTTCGGCGCCGGCGAGGTCAACGAGCTCCGCAAGACGATCGGAATTCTTGAGGGCACCAACCGCAGCTCGCTGGTCTATCCGGAGATGGTCGCGACGATGTCAGGGGAGGACCTTCGCCGGCTCGGGTCGCGCTATGTCGGGCGGATCCGGGCGGCGGCGCCGTGGGCGGAGCGCATCGTCGACAAGATGCCGACGAATTTCCGCTACGCCGGCCTCATTCACCTGGCGCTGCCGAACGCCCGCATCATCCACACCTGCCGCGACCCGATCGATACCTGCCTGTCCTGCTTCTCGATCCTGTTCGTGGGCGACCAGCCCTACACCTACAATCTCGAGGAGCTCGGCCACTATCATGCCGCCTACCGGACCCTGATGGAGCATTGGCGCAAGGTGCTTCCGCCGGGCGTGATGCTCGACGTCCAGTACGAGGACATGGTCGATGATATCGAGACCCAGGCGCGCCGGATCGTCGCGCACTGCGGGCTCGAATGGGAGGACTCGTGCCTCGCCTTCCACGAGACGCAACGGCCGGTGCAGACCGCCAGCGCCTTCCAGGTTCGCCGGCCGATCTATCGCGACTCGGTCGGCCGCTCGCGCCTCTACGGGGAGATGCTGGAGCCGTTGCGTCGGGCGCTGGACGTTCCCGCTCCGTGAACGATCGGCCGGTTTGACCCCGCGTGCGACAATGAGCCGCCAATTTTCATGATCCGGTGGGGTGCGTACGCAGCAATACTTGGTGCGACATAGAGAAAACTGAGAGAATATCGTTGATATACGCGACCACGGTGCTCCAAGACCTATTGAATTAATCAATTGTTAACCAGATATTTTGATACTTACTTTTGTGACGACGAGAAATAGCGAATAAAAACAGCGCAGGTAACCTGGCTGATTCCTCAGTTTGAAATAGACTCCTTGCGGTGGAGCGAACGCGTGTTCTCGCCACCGATCCAATCCAAGCGCAGTTCATCCGTGCCGTCGAGCGCGCCGCATTCACCCGGCGAAGGACGACGCGCATCCGGAGTCGTTTCCCCCGCCGATAGGCCCCTGAACATACCGAGGTTCACGCACATGGCTCTCATGAAGAAATCCAACGTCAAGCCGATGGCTGCCGCCCACCACGACTTCGACGGCGACGTCGATGCCGGCGGGTCCCGGCTGGCCGCGGACGTGCAGAAGCGCAAGTCGCGCACCTTCGCCCGCCAGCAGAAGGCGGCGGAGCGGATCGCCTCGGCGACATCGGAGCTGGCCAGCGGCGTGACCGAGGCGGCATCCGCCGCCGAGGAACTGCGCAAGGCGGCCGAGCAGATCGCGGTCGGCGCCGAAGAGGCCGCCAATGCGGCGCAGGAGTCGCTGAAGGCCGTGAACCACGGCGCCTCGCTGATCCTGAAGACCAAGGAGAACGCCGACGAATCGATCCGCAAGACTGCGACGCTGCAGGTGCTGGTGGCGGATCTCACCGGCCAGATCTCCAGCTCGATCGCGGCGATCGCCAAGGCCTCCGAGCGCCAGCAGACGTCGGTGAAGATGGTCGAGGAGCTCGAGCAGCAGGCCGCCACCATCGGCGAAGTCGTCAAGGCGGTCGCCCGCATTGCCGACCAGACCAATCTCCTCGCCCTCAACGCCGCCATCGAGGCCGCGCGTGCAGGCCAGCACGGCAAGGGCTTCGCGGTCGTCGCCGACGAGGTGCGCACCCTGGCCGAAACGAGCGAGAAGTCGGCCCGCGAAATCCAGGATCTGATCGCGCAGATCCAGAAGGACGTCAAGGTGATCGCCGAAGGCATCCAGACCTCGGCCACCACGGCGCTCGAAGAGGTCGCCAAGGGCAAGCTCGTCACCGACCGGTTCGAGCAGGTCCGCGTCGGCATGATCGAGGTCAATGCCGGCTGCCGCGACATCGCCGAGGCCGCGGACGAATCGAGCCTCGCCGCCAAGGAGGCGCAGAAGGGTTCCGAGGTGATCGCCGCCGCTGCCGAGGAGCAGGGCGCAGCGTGCCAGGAGGTGACCAAGACGGTGGAGCAGCAGACGACGGCGCTGACCCAGAGCGAGCAGGCCGCCCAGGAGCTGTCGGAGCTCGCCGACGAGCTGAAGAACAGCGCCAATGTCGGCAAGAGCGCCGAGGAAGTGGCGTCGGCCGCCGAGGAGCTGTCGAGCGCGGTGGAGGAGATCAACCGCGCGGCCGCACAGGTGATGACGGCGCTGGAGCAGATCGGCAAGGGTGCGGAGCAGCAGGCGGCTGCCACCCAGGAATCCTCGGCTGCCATCGCCCAGATCGAAAAGGGCGCGCAATCCTCGCAGTCCCGCGCCCAGATGGCGGTGGAAAAGGGTCAGGCGGTCTCCGATCTGCTGGCGCAGAACAGGACTGCGATCGACGAGGTGGTCGCCGGTGTGTTGAAGTCCGTCGCCGCCGGGCGCGCCAGCAGGGACCAGATTTCCGGACTCGAGCAGGTGAGCCGGCGCATCGACAAGATCGTCGACGCGATTACGACGGTTTCGATCCAGACCAACATGCTGGCGGTCAACGGCTCGGTCGAGGCGGCGCGCGCCGGCGAGTTCGGCAAGGGCTTCGC
>JBEKZK010000850.1:0-4626 GCA_049509935.1 Xanthobacteraceae bacterium
CACGCCCGACGGCGCCGAGCTTCTGCGCGTGAATGTCGAGAGCACCAGACGTATTTTTGCTCACGCGGCGCTGGCCGGCGCCGATCACGTCATATTTTGCTCTTCGATGGCAGTCTATGGCGAGATCGATGCGGACGTCGTCAGCCCCGAGACACCGTCGCGAGGCCCTGGCGCCTACGGCCGTTCAAAGCTCGAATGCGAACGGCTGCTGGGCGATCTGTGCCGAACGAACCCGCGCATTGGCGGCCTGTCGATCCGGCTGCCGGGCGTCGTCGGCGCCGGATCGCACGATAATTTCCTGTCCGATACGATGGCTCGTCTCCTCGCCGGGCAGCCGGTGCTGGCCAGGAGCCCCGACGCTCTGTTCAACAACGTCGTTCACATCGGCGACCTCGCCGATTTTCTCGGCAACGCTCTGCCGGCGCTGCCGCATGGTCATCGGGTTGTGACGATGGCAGCTGATGAGCCGCAGCCGATCCGTCGCGTCGTGGGCATCCTCGAGGCGGCAGCCCGGCGGACCGGCGCGGTGCGCTACGAGGACGGCGGAAAGCCGTTCCTGATATCCAATGACGCCGCTCGCGCGCTCGGGTATCGGCCGTCCACCGTGGTCGACAGCATTGTCCGCTTCGCGCGCGACGTCATTGCGTTTGCCTCGAGCTCTGTCAGCTGAGCTCCGTCATGCCCGGGCTTGTCCAGCCTTTTACCGGGCATCCACGTCTTGCGCGCAACGAGGAAGGCGTGGATGGCCGGGACAAGCCGGCCATGACGAGCTGAAGCATGTACATTCACGCGAGGCGGCCGCGCCCTCGTTCGTTGCGCGGAGGTGCACTTTCAAGTAAGAGAGCGCGAACGGTGAGGCGTTTGGTCATTGAGTTCCGTGACGGCAACAACGCTTGACGTCATAGTCCCTTCCGCTCGAGCCGATGGTCCAGATGGGTGTGACAAGCTCCTTCCTGTCCGCCGACGAGCGAGCGCTCGCCGACGAGTTCATGGCGAATGGCTATGTGATCAAGCCGGTCGATGACCGCGGCGCACTCGACGGGCTACGCGATCATGTTGTGCAACTCGTCTGCGATCACCTGCGAATTGCCCCACCCGATGACCCCGAGGACTTCCTCAATCACATCGAGCGGGTCGTCGCGGTGGACAAGCTCAACGAGCTGCGGCTCAATACCTACCGAAAAATGAATGCGACGCCTTGGTTTCGGCCGACCTATTTCGGGCTGGCGCGCTCGATCGTCGAGATGCTGGTCGGCAACGAGCTGGCGATGCAGAACCGGGTCAATCTGTCGATCCAGCTGCCGAACGACAACTCGTCGCTGTTGGCAATCCACGCCGACTCGTTCGGCGGGGAGACGCCGTTCCAGGTGGTCGAATGGCTGCCCCTGGTCGACTGCTTCCGGACCAAGACGATGTTCATCCTGCCGCGCCCGAAGAGCGAGGCGGTCTATGCGACCTTCACGAAGTACCAGGGCCGCGGCATGGACGCGCTCTACGACGATGTGAAGCAGGATCTCGTTTGGTGCGACGTTCCCTACGGTCAGGTGCTGGTGTTCTCGCCGAATTACCTCCACGGCGGCGCGGTCAACGACGAGTCGGAGACGCGCTGGTCGATGAACTGTCGTTTGACCGGCCTGTTCACGCCCTACACCGGCGCGGAGAAGAAGCTCGGTTCCTACTATCTTCCGATCACCGTCCGGCCGGTCACCACGATGGGCCTGAAATATCGCGAGCCGTCCGGCTTCGAGGAGTGAGCATGGACACCAACCGCGTTGGCTACCGGGGGTACGTCACCTGCCGGCCATTCGGGGGTTTGCACATTCCGGTTCCGGTCCAGGCGCTCATCCTGCGGGACTACTGCGCGCGCAACGGTTTTATGTACAAGTTGCATTCCAACGAGAACATATTCCCGAGCTCCTACCTGGTCCTGGAAGGCATGATCAACGAGCTCGATCAATACGAGGGCCTGCTTGCCACCAGCATGTTCATGATGCCGAAGCGGGCCGAACGCCGCCGCCGCATCTACGCTGCGATTCTCGCCAAGAGCGCGTCCCTGCACTTCGTCCTGGAGGACGTGGTCGTGCGGACGCCCGCGGATGTGGAGCCGGTCGAGGAGATCCTGTCGATCCACAATCTGCTGCCGGCCACGGCAGGGATCGCGCCCGGGATCGCCGGCATGGCCAGCATCGATTGAAAGCTCGCGGTATCCCGGTCAGGCGTTATCCCCGACGAAGCGGTCCAGTGCAGCGTCGACCGTCATCGGCATGACGTCAAACAGGTTGCTGGCCTTGCGGCTGTCGATCACGAACGAGATGACATCCCGTCTGACGCTGGAAATCGGTGAAGTGGAACGCGTGCGCTCGACCATGCGCCCGACGGCTGCCTCGATCGTCGTGGTGCCGGCCGACGCCACGACCACGGTATCGGCGCCCGACAATCCGCGGCGAATCGCCGCGCCAATGAGCATCGCCACGTCGGCCTCGTGGACCACGTTGTTGAATTGCGCCTCGGGATTGAATATTTCGACCGGCTGATTGGATTTGAGCTTGCGCAGGCACTCGGATGGCCAATTGCGTTGCGAGCCGCGGCCGATGACCGCCGGGAGGCGTATCGACAGGGACGGCAGGTCGGAAGCCACGTCCGCGAGCAGCCTTTCGCCCATGAGCTTGGTCGCACCATAGGCGTCGACGTCGACCGACGGCTCGGCTTCGGAGAGAACCGGAGCACGGATGGTTCCGAAGGCCGAGTTCGATGACAGAAAAACGAAGGTGGTGGTCTTGGTTGCCAGCGCATGACGCACGACCGCCTGGGTCGCGATGACATTGTCGGTGATCATTCGGAATCGCCGCGCCGCAGCGTCCGTCGTCGGTGGCTCGACCGGCGAGCGCCGCGTCGTGGCAACGACATCGAAACCCATTCCGGCGAGGCGGCGCGCCAAGTGACCGCCGAGAAACCCCCCTGCACCGGTCACCAGGACCCGCATCGGAGATCAGCTCAGGGCATGGAGGATTTTCGGCACCGACAGTCCGTGCGAGTCGAGAAGGTCGTCGTGACTGCCGTAATTGTGAATGAACCTGTCCTGCAGCGTAAACGTATGCAGGCTGCATTGCGCTTTGACGTCCCAGGCGATCTGCTTCACGCGCGACGAAAGTCCACCTTCGGGAACATGCTCCTCGATGACGATGACTCGAGTGTGCCCGTTCAAAGCCTCTACGACACCCGTGCGATCGAGCGGCTTGAGGGTGTGGCACGACACCACCGATACCGACCTTCCCATCGCCTCGAGCGATCTTGCCAACTCCATCGCCTTGCCCATGATGACGCCGTAGGACAGAATGCAGACGTCGGCGCCGCGCTGCAGGTACCGCAGCCTGCCGAAGACCCACGGCTCTGCCTCCGTCGTCAGGGTCGGCTCCCCGGCCTTGCCGATGCGCAGATAGACCGGCCCGTCCTTCTGTCTGGCGCACCAGCGCGTCGCTTCGATCGCCTCCAAGGGATCGCACGGCGCAATGATGCGAAAGTTCGGGATGGCACTGGCGATTGCAATGTCCTCCATCGCGTGATGCGTGCCCCCGAGCGTCGAGTAGATGACGCCGGCACCCATGCCCACGACGGTCACCGGCAGGTTCTGATAGCCGAGATCGTCGCGCACCATCTCGAACGGACGGTAGAGCGCGAAAGTGGCGATCGTGTAGGCGAACGGTTGGCAGCCCTTGAGCGCAAGGCCCGCGCACATGCCGATCATGACCTGCTCGGCCACGCCCACATTGATGAAACGCTCCGGCGCGTATTTCTGGAATTCAGCCATGGGGCCGGCAGGCGAGATGTCGGCAACCACGATGTAGATCGAGGGATCGGCGACCGCGCATTCGTACAGCGTCTGGGAAAATGTGTTCCTCATTCCGGCGCCTCGTCGATCTCGGACATGGCCTGCTCGAACTCCGCCTTGTTGGGCGATCGGTAGTGCCAGAGCGGTACGTTCTCCATGAAGCTCACCCCACGCCCCTTGATCGTCTTGCACACCACCATCAGCGGCCGGTCGCCCTTCCGCTCGACGACCGCGCGGTAAAGGGCGAGGGAGTCGTGACCGTCCACTTCGACGCTTTCCCAGCCGAAGGCGCGGAACTTGTCGGCGACCGGATAAAAGCTCGGATGGGTCGCGTGAGTGAAGCCGAGGCTCTGCAGATTGTTGTTGTCGATGAAGGCGATGAGATTGCGCACCCGCAGCGACGATGCCATGAGCGTCGCCTCCCATGTGGAGCCTTCCTGGACCTCGCCGTCGGAAAGCACCGTATAGACCACGCCGTTGCACCCCCGGCTCGCCTCCGCATAGGCCATTCCCAGGGCCATGGAGAGTCCGTGTCCGAGCGAACCGGTGGAGGCTTCGATGCCGGGTACGCCAAGATCGGGGTGGACGCCGAGGCGGCCATTCGGCGTGCAGTAAGCCTGAAGGTCGGAGCGCGCGAGGATGCCGAGGTCTTCGAGGATGACGGCCTGGATCATGTAGCCATGCCCCTTCGACATCAGGAATGTGTCGGGTGCATCTTTTCCCACCACCATGCCGTCGGGCCCCGGTCGCATCAGGGAATAATAGATGCAGTCGACGATTTCCGTCGAAGAGAAGGC
>JBEKZK010000851.1:0-2836 GCA_049509935.1 Xanthobacteraceae bacterium
GCGCCAGGTCGGCCCGTCGTCGTCGACCGGAGCCTGACGATGCCGGTGGTGCTGGAGACCGAGGGTCTGCACAAGAGCTTCGGCGGGGTCATCGCGGCCAACGACGTGTCGCTGCGGGTCGAGCAGGGCGCCCGTCACGCGCTGATCGGTCCGAACGGCGCCGGAAAGACCACGATGATCAATCTGCTCACCGGGGTGCTGCAGCCGACCGCGGGGCGCATCCTGCTGGGCGGCCGGGACATCACGGCGCTCGCCGCACACCGCCGCGTCGCCCTCGGGCTCGCCCGCACGTTCCAGATCAACCAGCTGTTCGCCGAGCTGACGCCGCTGGAATCGATCGGGCTTGCGGTGTCGGAGCGCGCCGGAACCGGAGCGGACTGGTGGCGCCGGGTCGGCAGCAGGCCGGACGTCGTCGCCGGGATCGTCGCGCTGCTCGAGCGCTTCGGTCTCGCCGAGGTGATGGGCGAGCGCACCGCTGTGCTGCCCTACGGCAAGCAGCGGCTGCTCGAGATTGCGCTCGCGATCGCGTGCCGGCCGCGCGTGCTGCTGCTCGACGAGCCGGCGGCGGGGGTCCCGGTGGCCGAGCGCCGCGAGCTCCTGGCCACCATCGCCGCCCTGCCGCGGGACGTGACCGTGTTGCTGATCGAGCACGACATGGATCTGGTGTTCAGCTTCGCCGACCGCATCTCCGTCTTCGTCAACGGCGCGCTGTTCATGGAAGGGGCGCCCGACGAGGTGGCGCGCGACCCCCGCGTGAAGGCGGTCTATCTCGGCGAGGCGGCCGATGACTGACGTGCTGGCGATCGAGAGCTTGAGCGCCGGATACGGCGAGGCGGTGGTGCTCGCCGGGATCTCGCTGCGCATCCGCGAAGGCACCGCGCTCGCCCTGCTCGGCCGCAACGGCATGGGCAAGACGACGCTGGTCAATTCCATCATCGGCGTCACCCGCCGCTTCGGCGGAACCATCCGGCTCGACGGCCATGACGTGACCGCACTGCGGCCCGACCAGCGCGCGAGCGCCGGCATCGGCTGGGTCCCGCAGGAGCGCAACATCTTCCGCTCGCTCACCGTGGAGGAGAACATGACGGCCGTGGCGCGGCCCGGGCGGTGGACGCCGGCGCGCATCTACCAGCTGTTCCCGCGGCTCGGCGAGCGGCGGCGGAATCTCGGCAACCAGCTGTCGGGCGGCGAGCAGCAGATGCTGGCGGTCGGCCGCGCGCTCGTCCTCAATCCGCGCGTGCTGCTGCTCGACGAGCCGCTCGAAGGGCTGGCGCCGCTGCTGGTCGAGGAGCTGCTGTCGGCGCTCCGCCGCATCGTCCGCCAGGAAGGCGTGGCCGCCGTGGTGGTGGAGCAGAATGCCCGGAAGATCCTGAATCTGACCGATCGCGCCGCGATCATCGAGCGTGGCGGCATCGTTCACGAGTCCGACAGCGCGACGCTGCGGGCCGACCCGCGGATCCTGGAATCCTATCTCGGCGTCACCGACGCCGGCGCGCGCATGGACAAGACAGATCATCGGATCGATGATCGGCGGCCGGATGCTTCGTCGGCCGCGCCCAACCGGAGACCCAGCAGATGATGAGGACCAAGCCGCCGTTCCGCGCCGATCACGTCGGCAGCCTGTTGCGTCCCGCGCCGCTCAAGGAGGCGCGCGCCAAGCGAAGCGCCGGCGCCATCACGGCCGACGAGCTCGCGGCGGTCGAGGATGCGGAGATCGACAAGGTCGTCAGGAAGCAGGAGGAGATCGGCCTGAAGCTCGCGACCGACGGCGAGTTCCGCCGCTCGTGGTGGCACTTCGACTTCCTCAAGGGCCTGGACGGGGTCGAATCCTACTTCACCGACCAGGGCATCCAGTTCCACGGGGTGCAGACCCGGGCCGAGGGCGTCCACGTGGTCGGCAAGATCGGGTTCTCCGGCCACCCGATGCTCGATCACTTCCGTTTCCTCGAGCAGCACGCCCATGTGACGCCGAAGATGACGATCCCGAGCCCCAGCGTGCTGCACTTCCGCGGCGGCCGCGACGCGGTCAGCCGGCAGGTCTACCCCGACATCGAGGTATTCTTCGATGACCTCGCCAAGGCCTATCGCAAGGCGGTGCGCGCCTTCGCGGATGCCGGCTGCCGCTATCTCCAGCTCGACGACACCGTGTGGGCCTATCTGTGCTCCGAGGCGCAGCGCCAGATGGCCCGCGAGCGCGGCGACGATCCGGAAAAGCTGCCGGCGATCTATGCCCGCATGATCAACTACGCGATCGAAGGCCGGCCCGCCGACATGGCAATCACCACCCACGTGTGCCGCGGCAATTTCCGCTCGACCTGGATTTCCGAGGGCGGCTACGAGCCGGTCGCCGAGGTGCTGTTCGGGTCGGTGAACGTCGACGGCTATTTCCTCGAGTACGACACCGAGCGCGCCGGCGGTTTCGAGCCGCTGCGCTTCGTCCCCAAGGGCGACAAGATGGTGGTGCTCGGCCTCGTCACCTCGAAGACCGGCACCCTGGAGAAGAAGGAGGACATCAAGCGGCGCATCGGCGAGGCGGAAAGATTTGTCGCGCTCGAGCAGCTGTGCCTCAGTCCGCAGTGTGGCTTCGCGTCGACCGAGGAGGGCAACGTGCTGGCAGCCGACGAGCAGTGGGCGAAGCTCGCCATGATCGTCGATCTGGCCGAGGAGGTGTGGGGCTGACTATTCGTCCTTCGGGGCGAACCAGCTCTCGCCCAGGTTCACCGTCCCGACGTCGCCGGGCGTGAGGATGCACACGGACGAGCCTTCCGGCTTGACGAGCGCATAGCTCGCCGAGCGCTCCTCGAACGAGATGGTGTAGCGCTCCTTGTCGGGCTCG
>JBEKZK010000852.1:0-2831 GCA_049509935.1 Xanthobacteraceae bacterium
GCCGGGTGAAATCGGACGGGATCAGCAAGGCTCCGTCCACTTGCCGGTTCATCACCAGCGTCGTCGCCTGGGCGATCGAGGGAACCATCGTCACGCCGAAATAGGGCGAGAGCCGGAACGCCCCGACCAGGCCGGCACTGTCGGCGGAGGCGTCCTGATCGACCACGGCGACGTTCACCCGGGTGACATCGAGCGAGAGCCCATACCCGAACAGCAGGATCATGATCATCGGAAACACGATGCCAATCGCCACACTGCTCGGATCGCGCATGATCTGTCGCGTCTCCTTGACGGTCAGCGCGCGAATGCGCCGCAATTTCGCCCACCATCCCGTCACGGGCCTGCTCCCCCTTGGGCTGCCCCTGGGGCTCCCTCGGGCTGCTTGCCGCGTGCTTCCTGGACAATGGCGACGAAGGCATCCTCGATCGTCGCCGATGCGCCCGGGGCGGAGACGTGCGCGTGGGCGCGCAGCTCCGCCGGGGTGCCTTGCGCCAGCACCCGGCCGCTATCGAGGATCGCGGCCCGGTCGCAGTACTCAGCCTCGGGCATGAAATGGGTGGTCACGATCACCGTCACACCGGTGGCGGCGAGTGCGGTGATACGCTGCCAGAATTCGCGGCGAGCGAAGGGGTCGGCGCCGCTGGTCGGCTCATCCAGGAAGAGAATCTCGGGTCGATGCAGCAGGGCGGCGGCCATCGCCAGACGTTGCTTGAATCCACCCGGCAGTTGCGCGCTCGGCAGCAGAACGAACGGTTCCAGTTGGAACTGGCTCAAAGCCCAGGCAATCCGCTCGCGCTTTTTGCCGCCGCCAAGCCCGTAGGCACGCGCGAAAAAATCCAGGTTCTCGCCGACTGTCAGTTGCCCATACAGCGAGAATTTTTGCGCCACGTAGCCTAAATGCTGCCGCGCCGAGGCACTGTGCTGACGCACATCGGTCGCGGCGATCTTCAAGCTGCCCTCCGACGCCGGCAACAGCCCGCAGAGCATGCGAAACGTGGTGGTTTTGCCTGCGCCGTTCGGTCCGAGCAAGCCGAAGATCTCACCGCGTTTGACGCTGAAACTTACATGGTCGACCGCCAGGAATTTACCGAAGCGCCGGCACAGGTCCTGCACCTCGACCACGACGTCGCCTCTGGCGCCGGCGATCGCGGGTTCTTCCTGCTGGCGCGTCTGCGCGTGGGTTTGCTTCGCACCGCCGGTCTGCTCCAGGAGTATCATGAACCCGTCTTCGAACCGTTCCGGCGTGGGTTTGACCGCCACGCCGGCGAACGTCCCTGGCCCGGACCCGGCGGCCTGACTGACCAGCCGCACCTGCCCGCTCTCCGGCACCGCATCGATGATCGTGGGCTCGTCCAGCAACTTGGCCTGGAAATCCCGCGGTTTCGCTCCGTCTGGAGGTTGGGCGAGAAAGGTGCGGCCGTGTGCCAGGCGGGACACCTCGTCCGGAGGCCCTTCCGCCAGCTTTTTTCCCTCATTCAGCACCAGCACGCGTTCGCAAGCCGCCGCCTCGTCAAGATAACTGGTGCTGAGCAGAACGGTCATACCCTGTTTGATCAGCTTATGGATGATCTCCCACAGTTCGCGGCGTGAGAGCGGATCGACCCCAACGGTCGGCTCGTCCAACAGCAGCAATTCGGGGGAACGGACGAGCGTGCAGGCCAGGCCGAGCTTTTGTTTCATGCCGCCGGACAGTTGTCCGGCGAGCCGCACCTTGAATGCGTCCAGACCGGTCATTTCCATCAGGCGGGGGTACTGATCCCGCTTTTCGGCGGCGGTGACCCCGTGCAGGTTGGCATAGAGATCCAGATTTTCCTGGACGGTCAGGTCGTCGTAAAGCCCAAACTGCTGCGGCATGTAGGAAATGCGCGACTGGATCGCCTGCGGGTCCTTGGCGGCGTCGATCCCAAGCACACTGACGGTGCCGCGATCGGCCTTCATCAGCCCGGCAAGCAGGCGCAGCAGCGTCGTCTTGCCGGCGCCGTCCGGCCCGGCCAAAGCGGCGAGACCACCCTTGCCGATAGAGAACGAAATGTCGTCCAGCGCGAGCACGGTTTCACCAGTCTCGCGGCGAAACGATTTGCCAACCGCATCCAATTGCACGGCGCGAGAGGCGGCGTCTGCCGTCATGGCGATGACGCCTGCTTCGTCCCCGGTTCCGCTGTCCCCCGGTCTAATGTCAGAGTCTCCCAGCCGCCGCCCAACGCCTTGTAGAGCGTGACAAGATCGACCGAGATCGCCTGATCGCTCGCCGCCAGTTCATCGTCGGATTGATAGAGCGACCGCCGCGCATCGAGGACGTCGAGATAATTGACGCGCCCTTTGCTATACAGCGCGTCGGCCATCGCCAGCGAGCGCTGGTTTTGCGCCACCTCGACTGCCAGCGCGGTGTGCCGGTTTTGCTCACGCGCATAGGCAACGACGGCGTTCTCCGCTTCTTGCAGCGAGGTCAACGCGACTTTCTCGTAGGTCGCCAAAGCCGCCTCCTGCACGGCGGTTTGCGCCTGCACTTCGGCGCGCACCCGGCCGAAATCGAGAATCCGCCATTGCACGCTCGGACCGAGTGACCAGAACAGGCTGCCGGGCACGAACCATTTGGCGGCGCTGACGCTCTCCGCCCCGACGTCTCCGGTGAGCGAAAGTTTGGGGAACCATTCGGCTGTCGCCACGCCAATGCGGGCAGTCTCGGCCGCCAGTTGCCGTTCGGCCTGACGCACGTCCGGGCGGCGGCGGAGCAGATCGGAGGGCAGCCCGATGGGAATCTCCGGCGGCACCGGTGGCACCGGCGCAGCGGGTGCAAGTTCGGCCACCAGTTCGCCGGGTAGCTGGCCGAG
>JBEKZK010000853.1:0-2827 GCA_049509935.1 Xanthobacteraceae bacterium
TGGCGGCACCGGCAAGCTGGTCTGGAAGATGGATCCGAAGACCGACCATGACTGGGCCGGCGCGGTCGCCTGCTGCGGCGTGGACAATCGCGGCGTGGCCCTGTGGGGCAACCTCGTCATCTCGCACACCCTCGACGGCCGCCTCGTCGCCACCAACAAGGAGGACGGCAAGGTCGCCTGGGAGCGCAAGGTCGCCGATCCCGACAAGGGCGAGGTGGTCACCGGCGCACCGTTGATCGTCAAGGGCATGGCGATCACCGGTGTCGCCGGCGCCGAGTACGGCATCCGCGGCTGGCTCGCCGCGACCTCGCTCAAGGACGGCAAGGAGGTGTGGCGCACCTACACGATCCCCGGCAAGGGCGAGAAGGGCAACGAGACCTGGAAGGACAGCAACGACTCGTGGAAGACCGGCGGCGGCTCGACCTGGGTCACCGGCTCCTACGACCCGCAGCTCAACCTGATCTACTGGGGCGTCGGCAACCCGGGTCCCGACTGGGACAGCGCCTATCGTCCGGGTGACAACCTGTACACCGACAGCACGATCGCGCTCGACGCCGATACCGGAAACATCAAGTGGGGCTTCCAGCACACGCCGAACGACCCCTATGACTACGACAGCGTCGCCGAGACGGTGCTGGTCGACATCGTGGCCCAGGGCAAGGCCCGCAAGCTCGCGCTGGAGGCCGACCGCAACGGCTTCGGATACGCGGTCGACCGTGCCACCGGCGAGTTCGTCTGGGCGACGCCCTTCGTGAAGAAGGTGACGTGGACCAGCGGCATCAATGCCGAGACCGGCAAGCCCAACGAGTACGACCCGAACAAGGCGGTGCAGACTTACGTCAAGGAAAACACGCCGCTGCGCGACCACACGCACTCCGTGACCTGCCCGGGCAACATGGGCGGCAAGAACTGGCCGCCGACCGCCTACAATCCGGAAACCAAGCTCTGGTACATCCCGGTGATCGAGAGCTGCAACGAGATGGACAACAAGGAGACCAAGGCGGGCGACCAGAAGAACCGGGAGTTCTTCACCGGCGGCGGACCCACCACCAAACTGCCGATCACCGGCAGCGTCACCGCGGTCGACGTGACTACCGGCAAGGTCGCGGCCAAGTTCGAGACCAAGTACCCGATGCTCGGCGGGCTGCTCACGACGCCCGAGCTCGTGTTCGCCGGCCATCCCGCGGGCGAGATCTATGCGCTCGACGCCAAGACGCTGGACAAGCTGTGGGAGTTCAACACCAACGCCGGCGTCAGCGCACCTCCGATGACGTTCGCGGTCGACGGCAAGCAGTACGTCGCGGTCCTCGTCGGCCTCGGCGGCGCCTGGGACAAGTGGTTCATCGAATCGACCAAGGGCCTGGAAAAGGTCGCGCCGAGCTCGATGCTCTTCGTGTTCGCCCTGTGATGAATTGAGACCGCGGGGCGGGCCGCGCGCCCGCCCCGCGTTCCAAGGTTCCAGTCGGTGATGCTTATGCGACTTCGTGCTCGGGGCTTGCCCCACGCGGTGCGTTTATCGCCTGCGCCGGGCCGTCGGACAGGCCCGTCCGGTCCGCTGCTCGTCCTGGCGGCGGTCGTGCTCGGTGCCGGCCCAGCGCAGTCACAGAACATGGGCGGCCACCAGCCGAGGAGCGAAGGCCAGCGCATCTACGAAAAGGCGAATTGCGTCGGATGCCACAAGTGGCATGGCGGCGGCGGGGGGGGCTATGGCGGCCCCGCCTTGTCGCTGCGTAACACGCAGCTCGACCGCGACCAGATCATCGAGGTGGTGCACTGCGGGCGGCCGGCGACCGGAATGCCGCGGCACGACCGCGCCGCCTACAAGGAGTACGAATGCTACGGCGGCATGAAGCTCGAGGAATTCGGCAAGGACGCGCCGGCCGAGGCGCCGAGCGTGCTGCGCGCGCGGGATATCGAGATCGTGGTCGACTACGTGCTCGAGCACATCAAGGGCAAGGGAGCGCTGACCTATCGCGATTGCACGGACTTTTTCGGTGAGGGCGGGCGCGCCTGCGAAATCTACCGGAACGGCCCCGTGCCGATCCAGCAGGCAGGACACTAGCACCGTGGTTCCAACGTTCCGATCGATCATATCCGGTGTCGTCGGCGCGTTGCTGATCACCGGCGTCGTGGCCGGCCAGGAGAGCGATCTGCGTGACCTGCGGGTCGGCATGACGGTGCGCGACATTCCGACCGGGGAATATCTCGATCTCGCCTGCGCGGCGTCGCCCGGGCAGAAGCTCGCCGCGTGGACGGAGTTCCACCAATGCCCGGCCGATGCGGCCGGACTGCGCGCCGTCTCGTTCAACTATGACGAAAGCCAGAACGCGCTGGCGCAGGTCAACGACAAGTACGAAGGCACCAAGGTCGCCGGTCACCCGGTGGTGCTGACGCTGGAGGTCGCAGACGGCGGCGTCATCGAGGGGCTGCGCATCGATACCGACCCCAAGGCCCGGCTGTTCCTGCGCAAGAAGGCGCATCTGCTGGCGCTGGTCGTGAAGAGCCGCTACGGCGAGGCCGGATGGGAGTGCCGCGAGCTCCAGCCGTCCGGCGGCGAGACCCCGGTGGGAGGCGTCTTCGTCAAGGAGCATTGCGAGAAGGCCGTCCCCGGCCGCCGGTTTCTCCTCGACCGCCTGCTCTATCGCCGGCCCGGCCAGCCGATCAACGACTTCGTCAACGAGACCCGCCTCGAAATCCGCCGCGCCGCCGAGTAGGAATGACGTGGAATGCTGGCAGCTTGCTGCCAGCTTTCCACGACATTCCTACTCGGCGGCGCGGCGGATTTCGAGGCGGGTCTCGTTGACGAAATCCGCCGCGCCGCCGAGTA
>JBEKZK010000854.1:0-2819 GCA_049509935.1 Xanthobacteraceae bacterium
CTCAATCCATCCCGCGCTTGCCGTCGAGCGGGATGGCCGCTGCGCGCCGGGAAGTGTGCGACGACTACTGCGGCGGGAACACGAGCCCCGGAAGATCGAAGCGATAGTTCATGCCGATCGTCGCGATGTTGTCGGTGACGCCATTGCTTGCGGTTCCCGACATCAAGGCGTTCGGGCCGGTGAATGCCTTGGACCCGGTTCCAAAGTCCACGTGCTCAACCTCGAGCCTTGCGGTCCAGTGGTCCCACAAGGCCCATTCGGCGCCCAATCCGATCGTCCAACCGACGCGCACGGCGTTGTTGGTGCTGCTCGTCGACGCCGATGCCAGGGGCGGATGGCCGGGCAGGGCCACTGTCGCGGTGAAGCTGGAGCCGACGTCGACTTCCGCGATGGCGCCGCCCCCGGTCACGTACACCAGCAGGCGATCCATCGGGGTGACGCCGAGGCGGCCGCGGAAGGTGGCAAGCCAGGGCAGCTTCTCATCCAGGCTCCCGGTCCCGGTCACACAGGTCCTCATCCCGGGAAGGCATACTGTGCCGGGGCCGATGCCGGAGGAGCCGTGCTGGCCGGTCGCCTCTATGCTGCTTTCGATGCCGAGCACGATTTTGTTCAGTTGCCAGTCTCGGCCCACCTGGGCGCCGGCGATCCAGCCGTTCATCGTCGTCGATATCGGCGCGAGCGGAAGGCTCGTGAGCGCAATCGAGGTGTCCGCCCTGCCCCAGCCATAGCCGACGTTGCCACCGACATGGTAGCCGCTCCAATCGTAGGGGATCGGCGCGGTCACCGTGGCCGCCTTGTAGACCGGCGCCGGCAGATCCGCGGCCCGTCCTTCGCCGCAAAGCGCCAACGCTGCGAGTGAGCACGCCACAACAAACGCTTTCATGTTGATCCCCTGGACTTGCTACGAAAAAAACACCGTCGGGACAAATACTATGGACCGCGCCGCAATGCTGTATCTTTTGAGCAACTGGACGGCAGAATCGCCCGCATCGCGACGCGCTTGCCGCAATCAGCAAACCGCAGGATGAAACGCACGATGATTATCTGTTGCGGTCGGCGCGCGGTGCGCGAATCCGCGAACGATCCTTGCGGCGCCGGCCTGTTCTCGCCCGGTTGACAAGACGATCGAAGAGCTTCCTGATCCCGGCTCGGCACTGCCGAAAAAAGGACACGCCATGCCGCGCGCCGTCGTCTGCCGCGAGCTCGGACCACCGGAACGGCTCGTGCTCGAGCAGGTGCCGAGCCGGTCGCCCGGACCCGGCGAGGTTCGGGTGAGCATCGAGGCGTGCGGCATCAATTTTCCGGACCTGCTGATCGTCCAGGGGCTCTATCAATACCGGCCGCCGCTGCCGTTCACGCCGGGCGTCGAGGCTGCCGGGATCGTCGCCGAACTCGGCCCCGGCGTGACCGGCATCGAGGTCGGGGACGCGGTGATCATTCGCATGCGCACCGGTGCCTATGCGGAGGAGGCGGTGGTGCCGACCGCCGCCGTGGTGCCGCTGCCCCGCGGCCTGAGCTTTGCCGAGGGGGCCTGCCTGCTGGTGAGCAATCTGACGGCAATGAATGCCCTGGTCCAATGCGGACGGCTGCAGCCGGGCGAGGTTCTGCTGGTCCACGGCGCCGGCGGCGGCGTCGGCCTGGCCGCCGTCGAGATCGGCAAGCTGCTCGGCGCTCACGTGATCGCAACCGCGTCGAGCGACGAGAAGCTCCGCGTCGCCGGCACCCGCGGCGCCGATCATGTCATCAACTATCGGCAGCGCTCCTTCGTCGACGAGGTGAAGCACCTGACCGCAGGCGAGGGCGCCGACGTGATCTACGATCCGGTCGGCGGCGAGGTCTTCGGGCAGTCGCTGCGCTGCATCGCCTGGGGCGGCAGGCTCCTGGTCATCGGTTTTGCCAGCGGCACCATCCCGCAGGTCGCCGTCAACCGCATTCTGCTCAAGGGCTGCGCGGTGATCGGGGTGCGCGCCGGCGAGGCGGCCCGCCACGATCCGGCGATCGGCACCGGGAACCTCGCCGAGATCCTGTCGCTGGTCGGCCGCGGCGCGCTGCGACCCCATGTATCTCATGTGCTTCCGCTTGACAGCCACGTCGACGCCATGCGGCTGTTGAGCGCGCGCCGCGCCATCGGCCGCGTCGTCCTGGCCGCCGGTCCGGACGCGCGGGCGGTGCCGTGAGCGCATGTTGGCCTCGTACGTTGCAATTTGCTATGGTCCGTTGGGACTCGGAGGCAAGCGCAATGACGAACGCGAGATGGCTGCTTCTGGCCGCCCTGCTGGCGCCGCTCCCCGCCGCGGCGCTCGACCAACCGGCCTGTCTGTCGCAGAGCGAGGTCAAGGGCAGCCATTTGCGCTACCACCTCATTGACGGTCGGCAGTGCTGGTATGCGGCGACGTCGCCGGCGGCCAAGCCCGCCGCCGCCCAGACCGACGTGGCCAAGCCGGATGTCGCCAAGCCGGACGTCGCCAAGCCCGACGTTGCCAAGCCGGAGATCGCCAAATCGGACGCCGGGGCGCCGACCGCTGCGGCGGACGGGATCGAGGTCGATCCCTATGGCGATCCGATCTGGCAGCAGGCCGAGGCCCACGAGGCCAATGGGTCGCACGAGGGGCACTCCGCCCCGCGCAAGCCCCGCCGGGCCAAGCCGAGCGCGGTCGGCGGCCCGCTGATCCTCAATCCGTCGTCGGCCTACGCGCGCTAGTGCGGCGGATTTGAAGTTCCTATCAGATGTGCGGCACGCTCGTCATAGGAACTTCAAATCCTAAAAGCCGCACTAGAATCATAGACTTGCTAGTGCACCTTTGGATTCCGAAGTTCGC
>JBEKZK010000855.1:0-2816 GCA_049509935.1 Xanthobacteraceae bacterium
TTCAAGAACGAGCCGTATTAGCGCATGTCCCGGCGAAGTGGACCCGGTTCGCCGATCAAGGACATGCGCCAACATGGAAATCTACGGCGCTTCCCGGGTCGAGGCGCTGCAACGCGTGGGTCACTATGAACGGGAAGCGCCGTAGATGAGTCCCGCACGCCTCCTGGCACCCGTGATCTCGCGGCTCCGCGGGTTCGTCCGCGGCAACGACGGTATCTCCGCGGTCGAGTTCGCCATCGTGCTGCCGTTCATGATATTTCTCTACGTCGGCGGGGTCGAGGCCGGCGAAGCGCTGGCGATCGACTACAAGACGACGATCACGGCGCGGGCCGTGGCGGATCTGGCGACCCAATACGTCAGCATCAACAACACCACGATGGCCACCATCCTCGGAGCATCGTCACAGATCATCGCTCCCTACCCGACCGCCACGATCGTGGTCACGGTGTCGGAGGTGAGCATCGACGCCAACGGCAAGGCGACGATTGCCTGGAGCGATTCGCTCAACGGAACCGCCCGCCCGGTCGGTCAGGTCGTGACGCTCCCGACCGCGATCGATACCGCCAACACCTGGCTGATCTGGGGAGAGGTGACCTACTCGTACACCCCGCAGATCGGCCAGATCATGATCGGCACCTGGCCAATCTACGAGAACGTCCTTCTCTATCCGCGCCTCTCGAGCTCCATCACCCGCCTCAATTCGTGATGATCGCCGGACTCAGATCGAGCCGGGCGCCACATCCAGGGTGCGCCGGCTGAGCGCGATGCTGAACGCATATCCGCCGAACAGATCGACCGCGGTCACGAATATCACCAGGAACGCCGCCTCCCAGCGCTCCCAGGAGCCGAGCAGATGTGGTTTGCCGAACACCACGATCAGCGCGATCGCCAGCGGCAGCAGCGACGCCATGCCGTCGAACACGCCGAGGAAGCGTCCCCGGCTCGCCGGAAGCGCGAACGGGATCGAGATCAGCTGGAACGTCAGATAGATCGACGCGACCCAGGCGAGGTTGAACCCGAGCCGGTCGCCGGTGAACAGGCCGACGCTGCCGTCGAGCGACCCCAACAGGTGCTGGCTGGCGAACCAGAAGAAATAGACCTCCCACAGCGCCAGAGCGACCGACATCAGGATGCTCAGGCTGGCGGTGGACGTGTAAACCTTGCGCATCGATCTCTCCCTGGTCCCTCGACGGGACCCATATACCGCAGATCGTGGGGCTCGGCGAGGGCGCGGCGCACCGACGGACGGCTTTGCCCCGGTCAGCTCGCGAGCCAGCCGCCGTCGACCGGGAGCGCCGCGCCGGTGATGTCGCGTCCGCCCGGTCCGCACAGGAACGCGATCAGGGCGGCGACGCCATCGCCGGCCACGAAGCGTCCGGTGGGCTGGCGGTCGGCCAGGAACCGAAGGGTGGCCTCCGCGCGCGAGATGCCGTCGCGCTCGGCCTCGGCGCCGATCCGCGCGTCGATGGCCGGCGTCTGCACCAGACCCGGACAGATCGCATTGCAGGTGATGTCGTGGCCAACGGTCTCGATCGCCACCGCGCGGGTGAGGCCGATGAGGGCCGTCTTGGTGGTCACGTAGTCGATCCGGTTCGCGGTCGCGAACGAGCCGTAGACCGACGACATGTTGATGATGCGGCCGAAATTGCGCACCCGCATGCCCGGCAGCGCCAGCCGGACGGTGTGGAAGACGGCCGAGAGATTGACCGCCAGCGCCTCGTTCCAGCGCTCGACCGGAAAGTCCTCGATCGGGGCGAAATGGCGGACCACCGCGTTGTTGACCAGGATGTCGACGCCGCCGAACGCCGCCGCGGCGTTCATCAGGTCGGCAATCTGGCCGGGGTCCCGCAGGTCGGCGCCATGGTACATGGCGCGAACGCCGAACCCGGTCTCGATCTCGTCGCGCCGGGGCGCGACCTCCTCGGCGCCGGCGAGGCCGTTGAGGATGATGTCGCAGCCCTCCGCCGCCAGCCGCGCGGCGGTGGAAAAGCCGATCCCGCCGGTCGAGCCGGTGATCAGCGCGCACTTGCCCTTCAGCGTCATTTCTATGACTTCGATTCCACCTTGGCGCCCGCCCACTGCTCCACGGTGCGCACCACCTGGGTGATGTCGGAGCCCGGGCCCTGGCCGGCCTTGGTGATCGCCAGCAGCTGCTTGACCGCATTGCCGACGATCATCGGGACGCCGAGCGCCTCGCCTTCCTCCAGGCAGAGCCGGACGTCCTTGAGCAGCAGCTCGGTGGCGAAGCCGAAATCGAACCGGCGCGGCAGCACGCAGCGCGGGAACTTGTCCTCGGTGGCGGTGTTGCGGCCGCTGCCGGCGTTGATCACGTCGAGCATGACGGCGGGATCGAGCCCGGCCTTGCAGCCGAGCACCATCGCCTCCGAGGTGATCGCCAGCGCCGATGCCGACAGCAGATTGTTGACGAGCTTCATGGTCTGCCCCATGCCGGGCTTCTCGCCGATCCAGAACACCTTGCCGATGACGTCGAGCACTGGACGCAGCTCGTCGGCGAGCTTGCGCGGGCACGCGACCATGACGGCGAGCGTGCCTTTCTCGGCGCCCGCCGGGCCGCCGCTGACCGGCGCGTCGACCGCCGTGATGCCCTTGGCGGCGAGATTTTTGGCGACCTCGACGGCGACGCGCGGACCCGTGGTCGACAGGTCGACGAAGGTCTTGACCTTGCTGCCGGCGATGATCCCGGCGGCCGACAGCGCCACCATCTGGACCACGTCGGGCGTCGGCAGGCTCACCAGCACCGTCTCGGCCACGGCGGCGACCTCGGCCGGCGAGGCGGCACGCCGTGCGCCGCGTTG
>JBEKZK010000856.1:0-2813 GCA_049509935.1 Xanthobacteraceae bacterium
TTACCAAGGCCGCCATCCGGCATCTCGCGTCGATGCAACCCGATCGCCCCGATGCGGTTATATGTGACGGCATGACGAAGCGCAGCGCCGGGATCGTGATGTACCGCCGGGCCGGAGGCGAGCTGCAGGTCCTTCTGGTGCATCCCGGCGGGCCGTTCTGGAGCAAAAAGGATCTCGGCGCCTGGTCGATCCCCAAAGGCGAGTATGCCGACGAGGATCCGCTGGCGGCGGCGGTTCGGGAATTCGCCGAGGAGACCGGGGCGTCGGTCGCGGGCGATTTCCAGCCGCTCGGCGAGGTGGTTCAGCCGGGCGGCAAGAGGGTCATCGCCTGGGCCGTCGAGGGCGATTTCGACCCCGCCGGCCTGACATCCAACGCCTTCGACATGGAGTGGCCGCCGCGCAGCGGCCGCAGGCAGTCGTTTCCCGAGATCGATCGGGCGGCGTGGTTCGCCCTCACCGAGGCGCGGCGGAGAATGCTCGTCGGCCTCGTGCCGCTGCTCGATCGGCTGGCGGAAACCCTCGCCGGACACTAGATTCGACCCCGACAGGCATCGCGTCCCGTGAACCTCGGAGACCACCATGCTCGATCGGCCGTCCAGCGACAGCGACCGGCAGCCCGCGCGGCGATGGTACGACTTCCTGCGGCCCGACGCTCCCGACCGGCCGGGCGCAAAGACCAACGGCAAGACCAAGGAGCCGGAGGAGCGCAAGCACCAGTTCGCCGTCTGGTACATCTTCGCGGCGTTCATCGGCGTGATGCTGATCCAGTACGTGTTCCTGAGCTTCAGCCAGGTGGAGACGATCCCCTACAGCCAGTTCGAGCAGCTGCTCGACGACAACAAGATCGCCGAGGTGCTGGTCGGACAGGACACCATCCAGGGCAAGCTGAAGAACCCGCTGCCCGATCAGAAGAGCCTGTTCTACACCGTGCGCGTCGACCCCGACCTCGCCGACCGCCTGAAGGCGCACGGCGTCACCATCACGGGCGCGCCGACCAGCAACGTGCTGTCGACCATCATCTCGTGGGTGCTGCCGATCTTCATCTTCTATCTGATCTGGACCTACGGCTTCCGCCGCATGGCGGAGCGCCAGGGTCTCGGCGGCCTGATGACGATCGGCAAGTCGCGCGCCAAGGTCTATGTCGAGACCGACACCAAGGTGACGTTCCGCGACGTCGCCGGCGTCGACGAGGCGAAGTCGGAGCTGCAGGAGATCGTCGCCTTCCTCAAGGACCCGAAATCGTTCGGCCGTCTCGGCGCCCGCATCCCCAAGGGCATCCTGCTGGTCGGGCCGCCGGGCACCGGAAAGACGCTCCTGGCCCGCGCCGTGGCCGGCGAGGCCGGGGTGCCGTTCTTCTCCATCTCGGGCTCGGAGTTCGTCGAGATGTTCGTCGGCGTCGGCGCCGCCCGGGTGCGCGATTTGTTCGAGCAGGCGCGCAAGGCCGCGCCCTGCATCATCTTCATCGACGAGCTCGACGCGCTCGGCCGCAGCCGCATGCCCGGCGCGTTCGGCGGCTACGACGAGAAGGAGCAGACGCTCAACCAGCTGCTCGCCGAGCTCGACGGCTTCGATCCGACCACCGGCGTGATCCTGATCGGAGCCACCAACCGCCCGGAGGTGCTCGATCCGGCGCTGCTGCGCCCCGGCCGCTTCGATCGCCAGGTGCTGGTCGACCGCCCCGAGCGCAGCGGCCGGCTGGCGATCCTCAAGGTGCACGTCGGCAAGATCAAGCTCGCCGCAAACGTCGACCTCGATCAGATCGCGGCGTTGACCGTCGGCTTCACCGGCGCCGACCTCGCCAACCTGGTCAACGAGGCGGCGATCGTGGCGACGCGGCGCAACGCCGACGCGGTCGGCCTCGACGACTTCACGGCCGCAATCGAGCGCATCGTCGCCGGCCTGGAAAAGAGGAGCCGCATCCTCAGCCCGGCTGACCGCCGCCGCGTCGCCTATCACGAGATGGGCCACGCGCTGGTCGCCTCCAGCCTCCCCGGCGTCGACGCGGTGCACAAGGTGTCGATCATCCCCCGCGGCGTCGGGGCGCTCGGCTACACCATCCAGCGGCCGACCGAGGACCGCTTCCTGCTCGGCCGGCAGGATCTGGAGAACCGCATCGCCGTGCTGATGGGCGGCCGGGCCTCGGAAAACCTGATCTTCGACGGGGAGATCTCGACCGGGGCCGCCGACGACCTGCAGCGGGCGACCGAGATCGCCTTCGAGATGGTCACCCGCTACGGCATGGACAAGACGCTCGGCGCCCGCACCTATGCGCCGCCGGCGCAGCCGTTCCTGTCCGGATCGCGCACCGAGCGGGTCGAGGCCGCCGACACCACCGAGCGCGAGATCGATGTGGCGGTGCGCGACATCGTCGCGGCCGCCGGCGTCCGCGCCGGCGAGGTCCTGCAATCGCGCCGCACCGACCTCGAGGACGGCGTCAAGCTGCTGCTGGCGCAGGAGACGCTGACCGCCGACCAGTTCCCGGCGATCCGGCCGATCCACGGACAGGCCGGGCCGGTCGCCGCGTAACAGGCACAGCCGGCTCCCTCTCCCCGCTGGGGAGAGGGAGGACGCCGAGCTCGTTGCAACGTTTCCGGGCAACAACCCGGCCTCGACGATAGACGACGCCTTTGTAACAGGCACGGCCGGCTCCCTCTCCCCGTCGGGGAGAGGGGTGGGGTGAGGGGGTTACGGCCTACAAATAGCGCCCGAGCCCCCTCACCCCGACCCTCTCCCCGCAGGGGAGAGGGAGGACGCTGAGTTTGCTGCTCGGGTGTATCTGAACAAAGGCGCCACGAGCACGGCGCGGCTCCCTC
>JBEKZK010000857.1:0-2811 GCA_049509935.1 Xanthobacteraceae bacterium
TTCTCTACAAGGACACGGTCGATTCGAACGCGATGCTGGCGGCCGCCGTTCGCCACATCAACGCGCTGGTTCCGGCGCCCGACCTCGTCATTCTGACCGGCGACGTCGTCGACGAAGGCGATCCGTCGGAATATTTGGCCGCATGCGAGCTGCTGTCGGAGATCGTGGCGCCGCTGCGCGTCATTCCGGGCAATCACGACGAGCGGTCGGCCTTCCGTGCAGCATTCCGCGACCACGTCTACCTGCCGGCGAACGGGCCGCTGAGCTACGTGGACGACTGGTCCGGCCCGGTCCGGATCGTCGCATTGGACGTCACCGTGCCGGGTCGTCACCATGGCGAGGTGGATGACCGTGCCCTGGCCTGGCTCGACGCGGCGCTGGCGTCCGATCCGGATCGGCCGACCCTGATCATGATGCACCAGCCGCCCTTCACCTGCGGCGTGCCGTATCTCGACGCATACTGGTGCCGTGGCGGAGATCGATTGGCCGCGGTGGTGGCGCGCCATCCGGCGGTCGAGCGCATCGTCTGCGGCCACGTGCACCGGCACATGCAGCTGCGCTTTGCCAGGACGTTGCTGTGCACGGCGCCGAGCACGGCGACGGCGATCGCCCTGCGGCCCTACCCGGACGCAACGCCGGCGTCCTTCATCGAGCCGCCGGGCTTGCTGCTCCACCACTGGACATCCGGCACCGGGCTCGTCACCCACAGCATTCCGGTCGGGTCGTTTCCCGGGCCGTTCCCGTTTGCGTGAGCGGGCGCCGCTACGGCTCGATCAAAGCTGCCGGTCCCGGGCTCGAGCGCGTGGCGACGCGGCCGGCGGACAGGCGCTTGGCAAGCTCGGCGCACTGGACGCGGATGTCGGGCACCGCGACGATTTCCCAGAATGCCGCGCGGGTCAGCGGACCGACTGCGAACAGGCGCGACGACGGTCTGCCGGACCGGTCGACGACCGCACAGTCGCCCGCCACCTCGATGCCGATGCGCAGCGGGTCGACCCGGGCGAGGCCCTGCTCGAGCAGGCTGCGCAGCAGCGGGTTGGTGGTGTCCTGCGGGTTGGTCACGATGCCCTTGCATTCGACGACCTTGGCGACATCGAGGGTCTCGACAACGGCCTCGCCACGGCGCCGGTAGCGGGCGCGAGCCACCGATCCGGCAGGCTCGACGGCGATCAGCTTCGCGGCGACGACCTCGAGGCGACCGGTCGCAATCAGCGCCTTCAGCCGCACGTCGACGTCGGGGGCCATGCGGTGGCGGTGGATGTCCCACCACGCACGCAGGTGCTCGAGGAACCGGCGTTTGGCTGACAGTGGCAGATTCTGCCAGATCGTCTGGGTGAAAGGCCTGATGCCGTCGACCACAGCGCGCCAGTCGCCGCCGCGTTCGGCGTTCCACTTCACGATCCCGCGAAACCAGCGCAGCAGGTAGACAAGGTCGGTGCCGTAGGGCAAGTCCGCGGCGTCGAAACGCATCGACTCGACCCGGCGGTGCACTTGCGGAAGCAGGCCGCGCCGCGACATGGCGACGATCCGGCCCTCGTGCCCCTGGTCGATCAGCGACAACACATAGTCGACCATGGTGAGTCCGGTTCCGAGAATCAGGACGGTCCCGTCCGTGGCGATCCCGGCGTCCGCCGGCGCGGTCCACGGATCGGCATGGAAGCCGCCGTTGGCGGCGGCCACCTCGTGACCGGTCGCCAGCACCGCCACGTGGCCGACGTGGCTCGAGCCGTCGGCAAGTGTCAGGGCGACGCCGGACCGCGTATCGCTGATGGCGACCGCTTCGCCGCGCACGACGTGAAGCGGCGCCGGACGTTCACCCTGCTGTCGCATCGGGGCGATCAGATCCTCGATGTAGCGGCCGTAGAGACGGCGCGGCACGAAGCAGAACGGATCGGAGCACGTCGCGTCCGCCGCCGCGCCGCTGCTGACCAGCCAGCGCCAGAAATGATCGGGCTCGTCCGGAAAGGCGCTCATGTTGGCGGCGCGGACGTTGAGGACGTGCTCGCGACTGGCCGTCCCGTAGGCGATGCCGCGTCCGAGATCGGCCCGCCGTTCGATCAATGTGACCCGCAGGTCGGCGGCCGGACCGCGCAGCAGGTGGCAGGCCAGGAGCACGCCACTGGCCCCTCCTCCCACGATAATCACGCGCCGACCGCTGTCCTGAATCACGCGCCGACCGCTGTCCTGGGGCATTGTCGTGCCTCCGCCGTGGACGGACACCAAGTGCTATGCGCAGCCAGTCTTCAGGTTCCTTGTCGCAGTTTCTTGGTGAAAATCGGCCTTCGCTTGTCCGACGCGTGTTCGAATTTCGAGCGCCAATCAGATATGGTAGACCAGCTCCTCGTCGTCGCGCTTCGCCCGCGACCGCATCTGCGCCAGCGTGCACTGGTCGAGAACCGTGGCCATGGCGTCGCGCACCTCGAGCATCATCAGCCGCACCGAGCAGCGTTCCTCGTCGACGCAATCGTCGCAGCGCTGATAGGACGTCCGGCTCGCGCACGGCACCGGCGCGAGCGGTCCGTCGAGCACGCGAACGATATGGCCAACCCGGATGTCCTGCGCCGGGCGCGCCAGCGCATAGCCACCGCCCTTGCCCTTCTTGCTGCGCACAAAGCCGGCATTGCGCAGCTCGCCGAGAATCGCATCGAGGAACTTCTTGGGAATCTCGTTGCTCTGGGCAATGTCGGAGACCAGCGCCAGCTGGCCCGGGCGCAGGCCCGCCAGATGGATCAGCGCCTTGAGGCCGTACTTGCCCTTGTTGGTCAACACCAGTCCCTTTTTCGCTTGCCCCGGGGGAGTCGGACCGATCGC
>JBEKZK010000858.1:0-2810 GCA_049509935.1 Xanthobacteraceae bacterium
GCGCCTTGGGATCGCGTTGCCCATGAGGTCGCCCGGGCCGTGAGCGGAAAGCGATCCTGAATCGCGGTTCGCGGCTTTCGGGAAACCGGTGTCCGCCCTTCCGGAAACTGCGCCAGCTTCGGTGTCTATCGCATTTCCTTTCGGAAAACCGGTGTCCACCCCGGATCCGGTCCGGGGCAGGCCCTTTCCGGCAAATGCTCTATGCGGCATCGATGCCTCGCATCCGCTTCCGGGCGACGCTGTTGACCAGGTACGTGATGGCGACGATCGACAGCGTGAAGATGATCGACAAGGCCGCCGCAAACGGCCAGTCCTGCACGCCCACCGCCTGCTGATAGATGTTGAGCGGCATCAGGACGATGCGTCCGCCGCCGACCAGCGACTGGGTGATGAAGGCGGTGGTGGAGGCGGCGAACACCAGGAGCGCGCCGGCCACCGCGCCGGGCAGCGTCAGCGGCACGATGACGGTCCACAGCCGGCGCCAGCGGCCGGCGCCGAGCCCTTCCGCGGCGTCCATCAGGCTCGGATCCACCTTGAGCATGCTGTTGATCACCGGCAGGGCCATCAGCGGCAGCTGGATCTGCGCCAGCGCCACGACGAGGCCGCCCCAGCTGTAGAGCATGCGCCCCGGCTCACCCCACAAGCCGAGCGCCAGCATCGCATTGTTGACGATACCCTCTCGACCGAGAATCACGATCCAGGCAAAGGTGCGGACCACCGCGCTGGTGAGCATCGGCAGCATGACGAGAAACAGGATGAGGGTGCGCCGCCGCGCTCCGCCCTCGACATAGACGATCGCCAGCGGGTAGGCGAGCAGCAGGCACGCCGCCGTGCAGGCGAAGCCGAGGACCAGCGTATCCCTCAGGACGCCGGCGCTGAATCCGTCGGTCGCAAACTTCACGTATTGCCTGATGCCGATCGACTGGAACTCGGGCGTGTCGAACAGGCTGATGAAGAGCAGCAGGACGAAGGGCGCCAGGAACCAGGCGACGAAGAATGCCGCCAGCGGCATGGCCGGCAGCGTTTCGCGAAAGCTCGCGAATTTATCCTTCAGCCCCATGGTCTCGTCAGATCTTCACCTCCTTGGTGAAGCGGGAAATCCACTCGCCGCGCAGGCTCTGGAACTTCGACCAGTCGAGCAGCTTGCTCCTGGCGATCAACTCGTCCACGTCCGACGCCAGCTTGAGGTTGGCACCGGTGAATTTCACCTTCTTGTTGGTTGGCACCATGACCCACGGGTTCGCTTCCAGCCCCTTCTGAACCTCCTCGCTCATGACGACCTCGAGGTAGTCGACGGCGAGCTGGCCGGCCTGGGCGTTCTTCACCAGTTGGGCGCTGGTGCGGATGACGATCGCCCCGGTCGACGGTGCGACGAATTCCACATCGACGCCCTTGGCCTTGAGCAATGCGATATTGTTGAAGTAGTTGAACGCGATATCGATCTGGCCCTGCTGGAACAGGGCGGCGAGCGCGCCCGGCGACTGGGCGATGGCGCCGACATTGGGCAGCAGCTCCTGGATCGCCTTGAATGCCGGCTCGATGTCGGTTTCCGAGCCGCCTCTGAGCTTGGCGATGTCGACCATGAAGGCGGTGCCGAGGCTCGACCCCATGCCGGTGATGCCGACGCGCCCCTTGTATTCCGGCTTCCACAGATCGTCCCACGAGGTCGGTGGGGTGGTGATCTTCTTCGGGTTATAGGCGATGCCGATCACCTGGCAGGTGACGACCGGCGCGTAGCCGTCCGGATTGTGGAACGCCTCGGGAATGTCCGCATAGGCCTTCGAGCCGGCGGCGGGAAACTTTTCCAGCACGTCGGCCTTGATGGCGTTGAGCAGCGGCCCCTCGTCGAACAGGACGACATCGAACGGAGGGTTGGCCTTCGAGGCCTGGATTTTTCCGATCTGATCGACGTTGAGCAGCGGCGTGAAGCTCACGCTGGCGCCGGTTCCCTTGGCGAAGGCGGGACCGACGACGGCCTTGAAAGCCTCGTCGAAGCTGCCCGGATAGGTGGTGGCGACCACCGACCCGGCGGCGCTGGCGAAGCGGGGCAGAGCGGAGGCCAGGGTGGCGCCTGCGAGGCCGAGCGCCGTGCGGCGGGAGATGGGCATGGGGGGACTCCTGTTGCGTTGGATCGAATTTCTTCGTCACGTATCCCCGATCACCATTTGCGCCGCCTCATCGGCGGCAAACACCGACACGCCTTCGGCATCGGCGATCGCGACGTGGATCGCGGCGCCCGGGGCGAGCGGCCGGGTGGACGGGGTATGCGGGCGGGTCAGCTTGATCGGGGTGCCGCCGCCGATGCGGGCCTCCACCACCTCGGTCGGTCCGAGCGGCAACGTCAGATGCACGGTCGCCGGAATGGCGCCGACGGCATCCGCGGGCGCAATCGCCAGATTCTCCGGCCGGATCGAAATGACCACGGCGCGACCGGCCGGCAGCCTGCCGCGGTTCGCCACCTCGACCACGGCGCCTCGTCCGAGATCGATGCTCGCCGTCGCGTCGCTGCTGCGGATCACGCGGCCGTCGAGCATGTTGGTGTAGCCGACGAAGCGGTTGACGAAGAGGTTCGCCGGCCGGTCGTACAGCCGTTCCGGGGTGTCGACCTGCTCGACCCGGCCGTGGTTGAGCACCACGATGCGGTCGGCCATCGACAGGGCTTCCTCCTGGTCGTGGGTGACGATGATGGAGGTCAACCCGTAAGCCTTGAGCAGCCCCTTGATCTCGATCTGCATGTCGAGGCGGAGGTTCTTGTCGAGCGCCGAGAACGGCTCGTCGAGCAGGACGATCTTCGGCTCGATGGCGAGCGC
>JBEKZK010000859.1:0-2804 GCA_049509935.1 Xanthobacteraceae bacterium
CCCTTCGAATTCGCTCAGAATTTCACCGCAGGCGTCTTCTTGACGTCGTCGGCGACCGTGAATGTCTCCATCGGCTTGTCGGCGCGATAGAGGGTCGCGGCCCAGATGTTGCCCGGGAATGTCTTGAGCTCGGTGTTGTAGACGCGCACCGCCTCGATGTAGTCGTGGCGCGCCACCGCGATGCGGTTCTCGGTGCCTTCGAGCTGCGACTGCAGGGCGAGGAAATTCTGGTTCGATTTGAGCTCGGGATATTTCTCCGACACCGCGAGCAGGCGGCCGAGGGCGCCGGACAGCTGCGCCTGGGCATCCTGGAACTTCTTGAACGCCTCCGGATTGTTGACGAGCTCGGGTGTCACCTGGATCGAGGTCGCACGCGCCCGCGCCGCGGTCACGGCTTCCAGCACCTCGCGCTCCTGCTTGGCGAAGCCCTTCACGGTCTCCACCAGGTTGGGGATCAGGTCGCTGCGGCGCTGATACTGGTTCTGCACGTCCGACCATTTGGCCTTGGCGCTCTCCTCGTAGGTCGGGATGTTGTTGATGCCGCAGCCCGACAGCAGCAGTCCGAGCAGCACGGCCAGGAAGGGCAGGCGGACGCGGACGGCGCCGCCTGGGCTCAATGCAGGCACACTCAAAGCAGGCATCCGGCCTCTCCGTGTTGACGCGGGACATTTCGCGAATGACAGTGCGAGCGGCCGCGCGTGGTGCGGCGACTGAGATTTAGCGCATGTTCCGGCGAAGTGGCTACCGGTTCGCCGGGAAAGAACATGCGCCACTCAACGAGCATGGACCATATCCCGGTCGAGATCGACCGGGATATGGTCTAGCGGATCCACGGCGCGATTCCCAGGGCGCCGGGCCGGAGGGCGCGACATGGTTCCCGGATTGCGCGTCGCCTTGCTGGCCGTCACCGCGCTGCTCTTGGCGCTTGGCCTCCCCCGGGAGCTTGGCCTCGCCCGGGAGCAGAGCGTTGCGCTGCCGGCGCCAGCCGTGGCGGCGCCGCACGGCATGGTGTCGAGCCAGGAGAAGCGGGCGACGCGGATCGGGGTCGAGATCCTGCGCCGCGGCGGCAATGCGGTCGATGCGGCGGTCGCGATCGGGTTCGCGCTCGCGGTGACCTACCCGCAGGCGGGCAATATCGGCGGCGGCGGGTTCATGCTGGTGCATCTGGCGGAGCGCCACGAGACGGTGGCGATCGACTATCGCGAGACCGCGCCGCGGGCGACCGCGCGCGACGTCTTCCTCGACGACAAGGGCGAGGCCGACCCGCAAAAGTCCCGCGATTCGGGGCTCGGGATCGGGGTTCCGGGCACGGTCGCCGGGCTGTGGCTCGCCCACGAGCGCTACGGCTCGGGCAGGCTCGGGTTCGCCGAGCTGATCGAGCCCGCGATCCGGCTGGCGCGCGACGGCTTTGCGGTCGAGGACGAGCTCGCCGATTCGCTGCCGCGGGCGCAACCGCGGCTGGTGCGCTGGCCGAGCTCGGCGAGGATTTTCCTCAAACCCGATGGCGTGGCGCTCGGCGACGGCGACCGGCTGCTGCAGCCCGAGCTCGCGGCCTCGCTCGAGCTGATCGCCCGCGAGGGCCCCGGCGGGTTCTACCAGGGCGCGCTCGCCGACAAGATCGTCGCCAGCGTCCGCGGCGCCGGCGGGCTGATGACGCTGGACGATCTGAAGGACTTTCGCGCCGTCGTGCGGCCGGCGCTGACCGGCAGCTATCGCGGCTACGACATCTTCTCCATGCCGCCGCCGTCCTCCGGCGGCGTGCACCTCGTGGAGATGCTCAACGTCCTGGAGGGATACGACCTCAGCGATCTCGGCTACGGGTCGCCGGCGGCGCTGCATCTGATGATCGAGGCGATGAAGCGCGCCTACGCGGACCGCGCCGAGTTCATGGGCGATCCCGACGCGGTCGGCATGCCGATCGCACGCCTGACCTCGAAGGCCTACGCGGCGGAGCTGCGCGCCGCGATCGACCCCGGCCGCACCCGGCCGTCGCGCGAGATCCGGGCCGGCCATCCGGCTCCGGCCGAAGGCCGGCACACCACGCACTTCTCGGTGATCGACCAGGACGGCAACGCGGTCGCCAACACCTATACGCTCAACCTCAACTACGGCGTCGGCCTGGTGGCGGACGGCACCGGCATCCTGCTCAACGACGAGCTCGACGACTTCGCCGCCAAGCCCGGCGCGCCCAACGCCTTCGGCCTCGTCGGCGGCGCCGCCAACGAGCCGGGACCGGGCAAGCGGCCGCTGTCGTCGATGACGCCGACCATCGTGCTCAAGGACGGCAAACCGTACCTCGTCACCGGCACGCCGGGTGGCAGCCGCATCATCACCATCGTGCTGCAGATCGTGACCGACGTGATCGACCGCGGCATGGATATCGCGAGCGCGGTATCGAAGCCGCGCGTGCACAATCAATGGATGCCCGACCAGGTGATCGCCGAGCCGGGTTTCGCGCCGGACGTGATCGCGGCCCTGCGAGCGCGCGGCGACACCGTCGTCGTGCAAAAGCTGACGACCTCGGCCAATTCGATCGTGGTCACGCCTGGAGGCTTCGTCGGCGCCGCCGATCCGCGCACCCGCGGCGCCTTGGCGGCGGGATACTAAGAATGACTCGTCATTGCGAGGAGCAAAGCGACGAAGCAATCCAGATATAGTCGCAGAACTGGATTGCTTCGCGGAGCCTGTCATCGGGCCGGCCACTTCGGGCCGGATCCGTTGGCTCGCAATGACGAAAGAAAACGTCAAGGGGGGATTGCATGAACGGGCACGGACCCATCGCCACGCTGCGGATCGGCTTGATC
>JBEKZK010000086.1:0-10725 GCA_049509935.1 Xanthobacteraceae bacterium
TGTCGAGGGCCAGGAGCTGCTTGTCCTTGAGGCTTTCCGGGACGTCGCCGTTGACGATGCGCAGCGCCAGCCCCTCGACGATGGCGGTCTTGCCGACGCCCGGCTCGCCAATCAGCACCGGATTGTTCTTGGTGCGCCGCGACAGCACCTGGATGGTGCGCCGGATCTCCTCGTCGCGGCCGATCACCGGGTCGAGCTTGCCGGCGCGCGCCGCCTCGGTCAGGTTGCGGGCGTACTTCTTCAGCGCTTCGTACTGGTTTTCGGCAGTCGCCGTATCGGCCGTGCGTCCCTGGCGCAGGGCGTTGATGGCGGCATTGAGATTCTGCGGCGTGACACCGGCGCGGGAGAGAATTTTTCCCGCCTCGCTCTCCTTGTCGAGCGCGAGCGCCAGCAGCAGGCGCTCCACCGTCACATAGCCGTCGCCGGCCTTCTCGGCGGCCTTGGCGGCCGCATCGAACAGGCGCGCGGTGGCCGGCGCCATGTAGAGCTGGCCGGCTCCCCCGCCCGACACTTTCGGCATGCGGGCGAGCGTGGCCTCGACCTCGGTGAGCGCCTGGCGCGACGTGCCGCCGGCGCGGTCGATCAGCCCCGCGGCGAGCCCCTCGGGGTCGTCGAGCAGCACCTTGAGGACGTGCTCCGGCGCGAACTGCTGATGCCCCTCGCGCAACGCCAGCGACTGCGCGGATTGCACGAACCCGCGCGCGCGTTCGGTGTATTTCTCGAAATCCATGCCTGTCCGCTCCCTCTGCCTGCTCGGTCCGCCCGAGTGGCGCGGCCGCAGCATCCGGGCACGCCCTGCCGGCGCGTCCGCAGGCCCCCGCAGGCGACCCGCCGGCCAGATGTAGGTTTGACGGTAAAGCCGCGGAAGGGCCGCGGCCTTGACGAAGGTCAATTTTTCCGGCTCAGCAGAAAAACCGCCTGCTCTCCGAACAGGTTCCAGAACCACCACGGCGCGGTCAGGCGCAACGGCTTGCCCCACGCATTGAGCGCGATCGCGCGCTCCATGCCGGCGCCGATGTCGTTGCACAGGCTGCGGAAATCCTTGATCGTGCAGAAGTGGATGTTGGGCGTGTCGTACCACGAGTACGGCAGGTTGTCGGTCCGCGGCATCCGTCCGCCGAGCAGGATCTGCAGGCGGATGCTCCAGTGGCCGAAATTGGGGAACGAGACGACGCCGCGCCGGCCGATGCGCAGCATGTGCTCGAGCACCTGGCGCGGGTGGCGGGTCGCCTGCAGGGTCTGCGACAGGATCACGTAGTCGAACGCGTCGTCCGGGTAGTCGACCAGATCGGTATCGGCGTCGCCCTGGATCACCGCCAAGCCCTTGGCGACACATTCGTTGACCCCCTCGCGCGACAGCTCGATGCCGCGCCCGTCGACATCGCGCCGCTCGGTGAGGATGCGCAGGAGCTCGCCGTCGCCGCAGCCGACGTCGAGCACGCGCGCGCCTCGCGCCACCATGTCGGCGACGAACAGCAGGTCGACGCGAGCCCCGCCCGGGCTGCGGGCGGCATCGGCCATCGTCAGATCGCGCTTGAGGCGGGACAGCATGGCTATTTGCTCCGCGCCGCCAGCCCGCGCGCCTTGCCGGCGGCGTCGAGGAAGCCGCGCACGATGGCGAGCAGCTCCGGCTCGTCGAGCAGGAAGGCGTCATGACCCTTGTCGGTGGTGATCTCGGCGAACGAGACCCGGGCGCCCGAGGCATTGAGCGCATGAACGAGCGCGCGCGACTCCGGCGTCGGAAACAGCCAATCGCTGGTGAAGGAGATCACGCAGAACCGCGTCGGCGTGCCTTTGAATGCGCGTGCAAGAACGCCGTCGTAGTCCGCCGCGACGTCGAAATAGTCCATCGCCCGGGTCAGGTACAGATAGCAATTGGCGTCGAAGCGCTCGACGAACGAGATGCCCTGATGACGCAGATAGCTCTCGACCTGGAAATCGGCGTCGAAGGAGAATGTGTGGTTGGCACGATCCTGCAGGCGGCGGCCGAATTTGCGGTGCAGCGCGGCGTCGGACAGATAGGTGATGTGGGCGCCCATGCGGGCGACCGCGAGGCCGCGCCGCGGGTTGGTGCCTTCGACCAGATAACGCCCGCCCCGCCATTCGGGATCCGCCATCACGGCCTGGCGTCCGACCTCGTGGAACGCGATGTTCTGTGCCGAGTGCCGCGTCGACGTGGCGATCGGCAGCGCGGCGAACACGCGCTGCGGATAGCTCGCCGCCCATTGCAGCACCTGCATGCCGCCCATCGAGCCGCCGGCGACCGCGAACAGCTGGTCGATCCCGAGATGATCGAGCAGCATCGCCTGCGCCCGCACCATGTCACGGATGGTGGTGACGGGAAAATCGAGGCCCCAGTAGCTGCCGCTGTGGGGGTTGATCGAGGACGGGCCGGTGGTGCCCATGCAGCCCCCGAGCACATTGGGGCAGATCACGAAATAGCGCTCGGTATCGATCGGACGGCCGGGGCCGACCATGGTCTCCCACCATCCGGGCTTGGCGGTGACCGGATGCACGTTGGCTACGTGCTGGTCGAGGGTGAGCGCATGGCAGATGAGGATCGCGTTGGAACGATCCGGGTTGAGCGCGCCGTAGGTCTGGTAGGCGACCTGGAACGGACTGAGCTCGACGCCGGCATCGAGCCGCAGCGGCTTGTCGGCGCCGAAATGCACGAGCGCGGACTGCGGATTCTCCACCTCGCGCGACGGGAGCACGAGGCTCTCCGCCTCGCGCGGCGTCGCTGCGGCAAGGGGTGGGGCGACAGGTGGTGCGGCGGCAGGTGCGACGCTGCGCTGAGCCTCGGCCATCACGTTACTCCGTCACGGCCGGACCAAATGCCCAGACCGGCGGCCGGACCATGGCCGTCATCGACGGCGGCCCGCTTAGGTAGGGACCGGGGGCCCCTCCGTCAATGTTTTCTTTGATTTCAGCAGCCCACCCACCTATCAATGGCGACCCCGCCGCAGTCGGACGTCGAGCTCGATTCACCAGCATGGCCAGGCCGTCCCGCTCCGACACGCCCTCGCTCGCCGACCTGCGTCGCGACATCGACCGGATCGACGAAGCGATGCATCGCCTGCTGATGGAGCGCGGCGACATCATCGACCGCCTGATCGCGGTCAAGCGCTCGCAGGAATCCGGCTCGGCGTTTCGCCCGGCCCGCGAGGCCGAGATGATGCGCCGGCTGGTCGAGCGCCACCATGGCATCCTGCCGCTCGACACCGTCGAAAGCATCTGGCGGGTGATCATCGGCACCTTCACGTATGTGCAGTCGCCGTACACGGTCCATGCGGACCTGTCGGCGGGCGACGCCGCGATGCGCGATTCGGCCCGCTTCCATTTCGGCTTCACGGTCCCGTTCGCCGGCCATCCGAGCGCGTTCGCCGCGGTGGCGGCGGTGGCAGCCGCCCGGGGCGACCTCGCGCTGGTGCCGGCCACCAGCGTCGCCGGCGCCGGCACCTGGTGGAACGCGCTCGAGGACAGGACGGCGCCGAAAATCATTGCCCGGCTGCCGTTCGTGGAACGGGCCCACCATCCGGCCGCGCTGCCTCTGTTCGTGGTGTCGCGCCCGGCCGCCGACGCCATGGTCACCGAGGTGGAGACCTGGAGCGTCAAGGTGGCGGGCTGGGGCCCCGGCGTGTTGCGGGCGACGTCGGCGCTCGCCGAATCCATCGTGGTGCCGGATGGCGCCTTCGACGGCGCAGCGCTGCTGGTCTCGGTGCCGATGGGACGGACATTCGACGAGATCGTTCGCGCCCTGGTCGAGGCCGGCGCCTCGGTCCGTTCCACCGCCCTCGTCGGAAGCCACGCCAGCCGCTATACGGTCTCGCCCGACGGAAACCGCCCGGTCGCGACCGGGCACTAAACGCTCGCCGGCAAGACCGTACGCCACCTCGTTCGCTCCGGAGTGCTGCGATGTCCGCCCTGATCCGTCCCCAGCCGCGCCCCGGCGTGCTCGCGATCGATGCCTACGTGCCGGGAAAGAGCGCGGCGCCCGGCGTTGCCAAGGTCTTCAAGCTGTCCTCCAACGAGACGCCGCTCGGGCCGAGCCCGCACGCAATCGAGGCGTATCGGGCGGCGGCCGTGCATCTGGCCGACTACCCGGACGGGTCCGCGACCGCGCTGCGCGAGGCGATCGGCCGGGTGTTTGGACTCGATCCGGCCCGCATCGTCTGCGGCGCCGGCTCCGACGAGTTGCTCAACCTGCTGGCGCATGCCTTCATCGGGCCGGGCGACGAGGCGATCCACACGGCCCACGGCTTCCTGGTCTATCACATCGCGACGCTCGGGGCCGGCGGCACGTCCGTGGTGGCACCGGAGACCAACTACACCGCCGACGTCGACGCCATCCTGGCCAGGGTGACGGCGCGGACCAGGCTCGTCTTCCTCGCCAATCCGAACAATCCGACCGGCACCTACCTGCCGTTCGACGAGGTCAAACGGCTGCGCCGCGAGCTGCCGCCCGGGGTGCTGCTGGTGCTCGATGCGGCCTACGCGGAATATGTCCGGCGCAACGACTACGAAGCCGGCATCGAGCTCGTTGCCACCCACGACAACGTGGTGATGTGCCGAACCTTCTCGAAGATCCACGGGCTGGCGGCATTGCGGCTCGGATGGCTCTACGGTCCGGCGCACGTGGTCGACGCGCTCAACCGCATTCGCGGACCTTTCAACGTCAGCGAGCCGGCGATCGTGGCGGGCGTCGCCGCCATCGAGGATGCCGGACACGTGGAGACGTCGGTCGCCCACAATGCCCACTGGCTCCAATGGCTCGCCGAGGAAATCGGCAGGCTCGGCCTCGAGGTGACGCCGAGCGTCGCCAACTTCGTGCTGATCCATTTCCCCGACACCAAAGGCCTGACCGCCAAGGACGCCGACGCGTTCCTCACCCGGCGCGGCCTCATCCTGCGACAGGTCGCCGCCTACGGGCTGCCCAAATGCTTGCGGATGTCGGTCGGCAGCGAGGAGGCAAATCGCCTCGCCGTCGCCGCACTGGCGGAATTCCTGAAGGGCCCGGCGTGACCCGGGAGCAGCCCATTTTCCAGCGGCTGGCGCTGATCGGGGTCGGGCTCATCGGGTCGTCGATCGCACGCGCGGCGCGCGCCGCCAGTGCGGCCGGCTCGATCGTCGCCACCGCGCGATCGGAGGCGACGCGCCAGCGCGTCGTCGAGCTCGGAATCGCGGATCAGGTGGTGGAGACGAACGCCGCCGCGGTGGCCGGTGCCGATCTGGTGATCGTCTGCATCCCGGTCGGCCAGAGCGGCGCGGTCGCCGCCGAGATCGGCCCGCATCTCGCGCCCGGGGCGGTGGTCTCCGACGTCGGCTCGGTGAAGGGCGCGGTGGTGAGGGACATGAGCCCGCACCTGCCCGGGCACGTGCATTTCATTCCGGCTCATCCGGTCGCCGGAACCGAGAATTCGGGCCCCGATGCTGGCTTTGCCGAGCTCTTCGTCAATCGCTGGTGCATCCTGACGCCCGGCGACGGCGCCGATCGCGATGCCGTAGAGCGCCTCTCCGGGTTCTGGACGGCGCTCGGCGCCAACGTCGAGACGATGTCGGCCGAGCACCACGACCTGGTGCTCGCGATCACCAGCCACGTGCCGCATCTGATCGCCTACACCATCGTCGGCACCGCCGACGATCTGCAGGCGGTGACCCGCTCCGAGGTGATGAAGTTTTCCGCCGGCGGCTTCCGCGACTTCACGCGGATCGCGGCGTCCGATCCCACCATGTGGCGCGACGTGTTCCTGGCCAATCGCGACGCCGTTCTCGAGATGCTCGGGCGCTTCAACGAGGACGTGGCCGCGCTCGCCCGCGCCATTCGCTGGGCCGACGGCGAGCAGCTGTTCAACCTGTTCACGCGCACGCGCGCGATCCGCCGTGGCATCGTCGACATCGGCCAGGATTCGGCAGCACCCGATTTCGGCCGCCCGCACCCCAACCTGCCGCTGGAGCCGTTGCCACGGCCCTATGCGGCGGACACCGACTAGGAACCGGACGCGGGACTCAATACAACGGCGCCGTCTGCCCGAGCGGTATTGGCCCCAACGAGGCCGCACCGTCGGAGAAACGCAGCGGCAGCGCAATCGCGGCCTTGCCATCGAGCTCGGTATGCTCGCCGAGCAGCGCGACGCCGGCGGCAAGCGTGCCGGCATTGACGTTGTTGCGCGCCGCGGTGCCGAGGCCGGGCACCAGGCGGTCGAGCCCGCCGAGGATCGGCGCCAGGCTGTTGAGGCCGTTGACGGTCGTCCCGCCGGGCCCGGGCCCGGGCAGCAGCTTGTCGAGACCGCTGCGCGCCAGGAACGGCTCGATCCCGGCCACCGTCAGGCGCAGAGTGCCGTCGAGCCGACCGCGCTGACTGAGCGACAGCGTCCCGCTCGCCCGTGCCGCCGTATCGGCCTGCTGCACCCGTGCGTCGGTGACCTGAAGGGTGCCGCCGGCCGCCTGCAATTGCCGCAGCTGAACCCGTAACGGCTGAAGATTGATGGTCTTGAGGCCGCGCAGCACCGCGGTGACGTCGGCATCGAGCGGCTTTGCACCGATCGCGCCGGCGACCGGAGCGGTTGCTGACGTGAGCCGGGCGGCCAGATCGACGACCGGATTGCCCGGCATGGAGCCCGGATTGCGTCGGCCATGGAGCTCCACGCGGTCGGCCGCGAGCACGGCCTCGGTGCCGCCCGCCACCGGCCGGTCGAGCCGCAGCCCGTCGATCACCAGAGAGAGGCGCTCGGGGTCGGCCGGCACGCCGCGCGCGCTCGCCTGGGCGAGCGTCCATGCCGCCACCAGCGATACCGGCCGGCCCAACTCCGCGATGGTCAGCGGCCCGGATATCTCGGCGATCAGCAGGGTCGGCTGATAGACCTGGGCCACCACCAGGACGTCCCTGGCCCTCATGGTCAACGGCGGCTCGGCGTTGCGCAGCTCGACACCCGCGTCGGTGCAGCGCACCTCGATGCGGAACGGGAACCCGCCGATCGTCTGCGATCCGCAGCTGTGAAAGCGCCCGAGCCTCTCCTCCTGTGCCCGCCATTCGGCGATCCCGGCCGTCGCGGCGCTCGTGGCGTAGAACCAGAAGGCCGACCACAGGGCCGCGATCACGAGCACGAGGGCGAACGGCGCGATGATCCAGCGGGATCGACGCCGGGGCAGCGGTGGATGGGTCATTGGGCGCTTTCGGTCGCTTGCCGTTTGGCTGGCGAATGTGATCCTGGAAATGATCGGAACCAAGGCATGTGCGGCGAAAGCGTACCCCGGACGCACCGGTTGCGCCAATTACCTTCACCTGTTAGGCGGTCCGACGCTTTGTTTCATCAGCCGTGCCGCACCGCGCGATGACGCCAGCATTCGATCATGCCGACGAGGATCTCTGGGTATTCGCCTACGGCTCGCTGATGTGGCGGCCGGGATTTGCGTTCGTGGAACGCGTTCCGGCTCGCCTCGTCGGCGCCCACCGGGCGCTCTGCGTCCTCTCCCACGTGCATCGCGGCACTCCCGAACGGCCCGGCCTGGTGCTCGGGCTCGACCGCGGCGGCACCTGCCGCGGCATCGCCTACCGCGTCGCCGCGAGCGACCGGGCAGCCACGCTCGCCTATCTGCGGGCGCGCGAGCAGGTCACCATGGTGTACCTGGAGACCGTGCGTCCGGTCCTGCTGCTGACCCGACCCGAGCGGCGGGTGCGCGCCGTCTGCTTCATCGTCGACCGCGGGCACGCGCAATATGCCGGCAGGCTCGATCTGGCGACCCAGTTGCATCATGTCCGCCAGGGCCACGGACAGTCGGGACCCAACCGCGACTATGTGCTGGCCACCGTCAGGGAGCTTGAGGCGCTCGGCTGCCGCGACCCCGGGCTCCACCTCCTCGCCGAGCGTCTGCGCGGCGCCCACGAGTCGCAAGCTGGCGCGTTGTCGGGCTGACCGATTCAGCTCTCCGGCGCATCCGCGCCACGCCCACCCATCAGGCGCGCCGTCGCGGCTTCGATCTCACCTTGCAGGCGTTCGCGCAGCGTCGGACCCGACAAGCCCGGCGGAATCGCATCGAGGAGCTCGACCCGGATCGTGCCCGGTCGACGCATCAACGACCGCAGCCGCCAGACCAGCCCCGAGGTCGACGCGACCGGCAGGCAGGGCGCTCCGGTCTCGGCATGCAGCCGCGCGACGAAGTCGCCATAGACCGGCTCGGCACCGGGACGCCGTCGCGCCCCTTCGGGAAACACGATGAGCTGACGACCGCGGTCGAGCTCGCGACGTGCCCGCTCGATCAGCGCGGCGTCCGCCGGTCGGCCGCCGCGGCCGACCGGGATCATGCCGGCCTTGTGCAGGCACCAGCCGAGCAACGGGATCTGCATCGCTTCACGTTTGATGACGAACACCGGGTCGTCGAAGGCGCCGATGAGCGCGACGATCTCCCATGTCGACTGGTGCTTGGAGGCGACGATGAGCCTCCCTGCCGGGATACGGTCGAGCCCCGCCCACTCGACCGTGATGCCGCAGACCACCCGCAACAGCCAGGCGTTGGCGCGCGACCAGGATTTCGCGATCGCCATGATCCGGCGACGCGGCATCGCCAGCGTCGGCAGCGCGGCGATCAGATGGGCTGCGAGGTTGAGATGGAACAGGCCGGCGAACAGGAGCGAGCGGGCAATGATCGGCACGGCGGCCGGGACCTTTCGCGATGGATGTTGGAGCCGGAAAGCGCTCTGCACTAGTGCGGCGGATTTGAAGTTCCTATCAGATGTGCGGCGCGCTCGTCATAGGAACTTCAAATCCTAAAAGCCGCACTAGAATCATAGACTTGCTAGTGCACCTCGTAACAGGGGCAAAACCCGTGGCGGTATGATTATACGATTCACGGGAGGGCGCGAGTCGGATTCATTCTGGGGATGTCGCCGCCCGGAGATCTTGACAGTCTGTCGCACGCCGAGCTGAAGGGCTTGGTTGTGAAGCAGTGGGAACAGTTGGTCGAGCTGCAGCGAATGGTGGCTGCGCTGCGCGATGAGATTGCGCGGCTGAAGGGCGGCCCGGGTCGTCCGAACATCAAGCCGAGCGGCATGGATCAGTCGACCGAGCCGAAGCCTCCGGGGAACTCCGGCGGCCAGCAGCGCCCGAGGGGAAGCACACGGTCGAAGCTTTCGATCCACGAGGAACGGACCGTCAAGGTGGCCACGCCGCCGCGTGGGTCGCGCTTCAAAGGCTACACGAGCTTCGTGGTGCAGGATCTGGTGATCCACCCGCATGTCGTGGATTTCCGCTGCGAGCGTTGGCAGACCCCGGATGGCAAGATGATGACGGCGCCGCTGCCAACCGGCATCCAGGGCCATTTCGGGCCGCAATTGCGCCGCTTCGTGCTCGCCCAGTACCATCAGGGGCAGGTAACGGTGCCGCGGCTGGTGACGCAGCTGCAGGCGCTCGGGATCGTCATCTCGAAGCGCCAAGTCGTCCGTCTGCTGATCGATGGCCAGGACGGCTTTCTCGACGAGGCCCGCGATGTGCTCCGCGCCGGGCTTTCGAGCGCTGCCTGGATCACGGTGGACGACACTGGCGCCCGCCACAAGGCCGCGAACGGCTTCTGCACGCAGGTCGGTAACGACCATTTCACCTGGTTCGGCACCACCGGCTCGAAGAGCCGCCTCAACTTCCTCACGGTGCTGCGCGCCGGCCATGGCGATTACGTCGTCAATGCCGAGGCGCTGGCCTACATGCGCGAACGCGCGCTGGCCGCCCATGTGATCGCGCGTCTGGTCGAACACCCCGACCGATACTTCGCCGATCAGGAGGCCTGGAACGCTCACCTGGAAAACCTCGGGATCTCCGCGCTCAAGGTCAACCCGAATCCGGTGCTGATCGCAACCGAAGGAGCGCTGTGGGGCAGCATAAAGGCACATGGCTTCCTGCCCAACACCGTGATCATCAGCGATGACGCCGGCCAGTTCGACGTCGGCCAGCACGGCCTGTGCTGGGTCCATTGCGAGCGCCTGGTGCACAAGCTCGACACGTTCACCGACGAGAACCGCGCCGCCCAGTCCACCACCCGCGAGCTGATCTGGCAGCTCTACCGTGATCTCAAGCTCTATCGCGGCGCTCCCACCGAACAGCACAAGGCCGCCCTGCAGGCCAGGTTCGACAACATCTTCACGCGCAAGACCGGCTTCGTCACCCTCGACCGCCTGCTCGCACGGCTCCACGCCAACAAGCCCGAGCTGCTGATGGTGCTCGACCGCCCCGAGATCCCGCTGCACACCAACGGCTCGGAGAATGACGTCCGCTGCCAGGTCACCAAGCGCAAGGTCAGCGGCGGCACCCGCAGCGATGTCGGTCGCGACTGCCGCGACGCCTTCCTCGGCCTCGCCAAGACTTGCGCCAAGCTCAAAATCGCGTTCTGGCATTACCTCGGCTCAAGACTGGCTGTCCCAGGCGGCCCGCCCGTCCCACCCCTCGCTGAATTGGTCACCCGGCCGCCCTGACGGCCGCGACTTTTGCCCCTATTACGAGGTGCACTAGCAAGTCTATGATTCTAGTGCGGCTTTTAGGATTTGAAGTTCCTATGACGAGCGCGCCGCACATCTGATAGGAACTTCAAATCCGCCGCACTAGTGCACAGCAGTCCGAGGCGGGTTTTGCGTTCAGGCGCCCGCCCACGATAGAAGGGGCCTCCTCGACCCGGGCGTTGCCCGGGCCCACCTCAGCCCCGGTTCCATGACGGCTCAGACGCCCACCCTGATCGACGGCC
>JBEKZK010000860.1:0-2803 GCA_049509935.1 Xanthobacteraceae bacterium
GCGTTCCTCACCGCCTACCAGAACGCCGCCTACGCTGAGCGCTACCGCCGGCTCGCCGCGGAGGCGCAGCGCATCGAGGCCGCCAAGGCGCCGGGCAAGACCGGTCTCGCCGAGGCGGTCGCGCGCTACCTGTTCAAGCTGATGGCCTACAAGGACGAGTACGAGGTCGCCCGGCTGTATACCGACGGCGCGTTCGCCAAGCAGGTGGCGGCGCAGTTCGACGGCGACAATCTTCGCTTCGAGTTCCATCTGGCGCCGCCGATCCTGGCACCGACCGACGGCAAGACCGGACAGCCGAAGAAGCTCTCGTTCGGCCCGTGGATGATGCCGGCGTTCCGCCTGCTGGCGAAGCTGAAAGTCCTGCGCGGCACCGCCTTCGACCCATTCGGCCGCTCCGCCGAGCGCCGCACCGAACGCAAGCTGATCGCCGACTACGAGGCGCTGCTCGCGGACATCTTCGAGAAGCTCAATGCCGACAACCACCACCTCGCCGTGGCGCTGGCGAGCCTGCCGGAAAAGATCCGTGGCTATGGTTACGTCAAGGCGCGCCACCTGGCTGCCGCCAAGGCCGAGGAGGCGAACCTGCTCGAGCAGTTCCGCAGTGGCCCGACGCCGGTGCTGAAGGCTGCGGAGTAGGGGTAGCCCGCCTTCAGGGCGTTTACGCCCGTCTTCGCGGGCATGGAGCGGAGCGCAATGCGGGGCGGCCTCGCCATATGGCACCGCTGCTCCCGGATTTCATCTGGGCTACGTCGCCGCCGTTCCCGGATTTCGCTGCGCTCCATCCGGGCTACAGCCATTATCGTTTCTTCTTTTTCTTCTTCCCGTAGATTGCGTTCCAGTTTTCCTTGTAGGCCTTGGACACCGGTTTCTGGCCCTCGCCCCGGCTATAGCTGGAAGCGGCGGCTGCCTCGCTGCTCTCGGCCTTGGATGGGTCCGCAGCTGCAGCGCCCTTGCTCTCCGCGGGAGCCTCCTTTTTTGGCGCCGGCTTGGTCTTGGTTTTCTTGTCGTCGCTCGCCATCATCTGTCCTGACACCCGCGGTTGATATTCCACGATAGGCCTGCGGGATTGCGATGACAATGCCGCGAGGCGCGCGAGAGACGCCGCAAGGGCGCCGCCGAGGTGCAAAGCAGACAGTCCGCCGCTACTCGACCAGCCGCGCGGCCGCCGTGAGCACGTCGATCTCGCCCCGCGCGATCGCTTGGCACAGCTGCTCGAATGCCGCGTCGTCACGGGCGATCAGGCGGTCGCGGACGAGCCGCCCGGCGGCGTCGGCGACGAGCTTGCGCACCAGGCGGCGCGAGCGCTCCATCCTCGCCTGTCCGCCTGTTGCCTGCGCGACCGCCTCGATCGCGTCGGCGAGCGCCGCGATGCCGTCTCCGGTGGTCGCCGTCACCGCCAGCACCGGCACGCGGGCGCCGCGCTCGCGCAAATCGAGCATCGACATCAGCTGACGGCGCGTCTGGTCGGCGAGCGGCAGGTCGGACTTGTTGACCACCAGCACGCGGGCAATCTCCAGAATGCCGGCCTTGATCGCCTGGATGTCGTCGCCGAGCCCGGGCGCGCAGACGACGACCGGGATTTCGGCAACCTCGGCGACGTCGACCTCGGACTGGCCGGCGCCGACCGTTTCCAGGATGACGACGTCGTAGCCCGCCGCGTCCGCCACGTCGGTCGCCCGCATCGCCGCGGGGTTGAGCCCGCCGAGCGCGCCGCGCGAGGCGAGCGAGCGGATGAACACGCCGTCGTCGCCGTCGTGCTCGCTCATGCGGATGCGGTCGCCCAGGATGGCGCCGCCGCTGATCGGGCTCGACGGGTCGACGGCGATCACCGCCGCGGTCTTGCGGCGGCGCCGCAGCTCCCCGACATAGGCGCTGATCAGCGTCGACTTGCCGGCGCCCGGCGGGCCGGTGAAGCCGACCACGAGGGCGCGGCCGAGTCGCTGCTGGATTGCGCGCAGAATGGCCCGCCCGTCGTCGCCCTCGGTCTCGACCGCCGTGATGGCGCGCGCCAGCGCCCGGCGCTCGCCGGCGAGCAGCCCTTCGATCAGCCGCGGCAGGCGGTTTGACGCCGGGACGTCGTTCACGGGACGACCAGCGGCTGGCCGAAGCCGAGCTCACGCCGCAGGCAGGCGCAGATCTCGCCGTGGGTGACGCCGGCGATCGCGGCGTCGACGCTCCTGGCGAAGATGTTGTCATCGGTGCCGTTGGCGGCGCGCGCCAGATCGCCGAGCGCGGTCGCCACCCGGGCGTGGCTGCGCTCGGCCTTGAAGCGCCTGACCCGGGCGATCTGCGCCTCGATCGCGTTGCGGTCCGGGCGCTCCAGCCAGTCCATGTCGAGATCATCGTCATCGCTGCGGTAGGCGTTGACGCCGACGATGGTTTCCTCGCCGCTCTCGACCCGGTCCTGGAACGCCAGCGCGGATGCGCCGATCATCGCCTGGACGAGGCCGGTCTCCGCCGCCCGGAACATTCCGCCGGCCGCATCGATCCGCGCGATCACGTCGTCCATCCTGGCTTCCATCTCGTTGGTCAGCGCCTCGACATAGAACGAGCCGCCGAGCGGATCGATGACATCGGTCAGATGCGCCTCCTCGCGCAGGATGTTCTGGGTTGCGACCGCAATTCTCGCGGCCTTCTCGGTCGGCGTGCTCAGCACCTCGTCGTAGGAATCGGTGCGCAGCGACTGCAGGCCGCCGAAGATGCCGGCCATCGCCTGCACGGTGACGCGCGAAATGTTGTTGAGCGGCTGCTGCCGGGTAAGGTCGACGCCCGAGGTCTGGGCGTGGAACTTGAACCGCCAGGC